>JAFXMB010000099.1 GCA_017530735.1 Bacteroidaceae bacterium
CTCATCTTGATGGCACGCTCCTTCTTGGTTGTCAGGGCACGCATGATAGGCGGCTGGATAACCGGAACGAGAGCCATGTAAGAGTAGGCTGCAATGGCTATCGGGCCAAGCAGTTCGGGGGCCAGTTTTGATGTAAGGAAGATGGATGTAGGACCATCGGCACCACCTATGATACCTATTGAGCCGGCCTGAGCCTCGGTAAAGCCCATTGAGTTGGCTGCAAGGAATGTAAGGAAGATACCCAGCTGAGCGGCAGCACCCAGGAGCAGGCTCTTGGGGTTGGCAATCAGAGGTCCGAAATCAGTCATGGCACCTACGCCCATAAATATGAGGCAGGGATATACACCGGCTTTTACACCTATGTAAAGAATGTCCAGCAGACCGCCCTCACGCATGATTGTGCCATAGCTGTGGTAGGCGGGGCTGTTAGCGTCAAGGAATGCTGTCCAAAGTTCCGAATGGTACATACCTGCACCGGGAAGATTGGTAAGCAGCATACCGAATGCGATGGGGAGCAGCAGCAGCGGCTCGTATTGCTTCTTGATGGCCAGGTACAGCAGGAAGAAGCTCAAAAGGAGCATAATTCCCTGCTGGATGGTCATGTTCATGAAGCCCATCTGCTCAAAGAATTCCAGAATATCACCCATTTTCTTTTCAGTTTAGAATGAGATTATCCAAGAATCATGAGCAGGTCCTCCTGCATTACGTTCTGACCTGCGGTTACGGCAATCTTGGTTACTTTACCGTCGCGGTCGGCCATAACGGCGTTCTCCATCTTCATGCTCTCAAGTGTAAGCAGGGTGTCACCCTTCTTAACATCCTGACCCTCTGATACCAATACCTTGATGATTGAACCGGGCAGGGGACTGGTTACCTTGTAACCGCCGGCAGGTACATCGGCAGCCTTGGGGGCCTCTGCCTTGGGGGCGGGAGCAGCCTTGGGAGCCTCAGCCTTGGGAGCGGGGGCAGGTGCGGGAGCGGCAGCAGCGGCTGCGGTCTCCAGGTCAAGCAGTTTGTCATCCTGCATGACGTTCTTGCCGGGCTCTACGTAGATGGCCTTAACGGTACCGTCGGCCTCGGCGGTAACGTTGTTCTCCATCTTCATGGACTCCATAGTGAGCAGTACATCGCCCTTCTTTACAGCCTGACCGGCCTTGACGAGTACCTTAACGATTGATCCGGGCAGCGGACTCTTTACGGTCATCAGTCCGGCGGGAGCTGCTGCGGCAGATGCGGCGGCAGCGGCGGGACGGCGTACTGCAGCTGCAGGGGCCTCCTCCTTCTCTAACTCTACCTTGTAGGTCTTGCCGTTGAGTGTTACCTCGGCAAAGTTGTCCTCAAGTTCATTGACAGCAGCGTTGTACTGCTTGCCGTCTATTGTGAATTTGAATTCCTTCATAAAACTAAATTAACGATGTAAGTTGTTCATTCCGTAGAGCTTGGAGTTCCAGCCGGAGCGCTCTACTCTCTTAATGTGAATCTCAGTGGGTTCCACGTCATGTACTCCGTTAAAGTACAGGTGCAGAGCCATTGCGATGGCGGCCAGATCATCATCGGCCGATGCCTGGGCTGCTGCGGGAGCGGCCTGGGCTGCGGGAGCCTGAGCTGCTGCCTTGGGCTGTTCTGCCTTGGGAGCCTTAACCGCACTGCTTACAACTGCACCCAGCAGTTTAAGAATGAAGATAAGGACAACCAGCAGAGCAATGACCATGCAGAATCCCAGTCCGGTTACCATCCAGACGTGTGACCAGTTTATTGCTAATGGTGTCATCATAGACTCTGGTGTTTAGAGTGGAATGTTGCTGTGTTTCTTGAGCGGGTTGGTCAGACGCTTGGTCTGCAACATCTCAAATGCGCGGATAACACGTGCACGTGTGTAGCGCGGCTCAATTACATCGTCAATATAACCGCGATTGGCTGCCTGGTAGGGCGAAGCGAACTTGTCCTTGTAGGCTGCCTCCTTCTCGGCAATGAATTTCTTCTTCTCTTCCGGGTCCTCGATGGCCTTGAGAGCCTTAGCCTCAAGTACGCCGACTGCACCGCTGGCACCCATAACTGCAATCTCTGCATTGGGCCATGCGTAGCACAAATCACCGCGCAGCTGTTTGCAGCTCATCACGATGTGTGAACCGCCGTAAGACTTACGTACGGTAACGGTTACCTTGGGAACGGTGGCCTCACCGTAAGCGAACATCAGCTTTGCGCCGTGATCGATGATACCTGCATACTCCTGACCTGTTCCGCAGAGGAATCCGGGAACATCGACCAGAGTGAGAATCTGAATGTTGAATGCGTCGCAGAAACGTACAAAACGGGCTGCCTTACGTGAGGCGTCGCAGTCCAGCACACCTGCCAGCCAGTTGGGCTGATTGGCGATGATACCGGTTGAGCGGCCGTTGAAACGGGCAAAACCGCAGATAACGTTCTTGGCAAAATCCTTGTGAACCTCCATGAAGTCACCGTCATCAACGATAGAGTAGATGATGTTCTTCATATCATAAGGTTTGTTGGGATCATCGGGAACCATAGAGTTCAGGGCATCCTCCAGACGTGCGGGATCATCCTTGGTGGGCTTAACGGGAGCCTCCTCCATGTTGTTCTGCGGGATGAAACTGATAAGACGGCGAACCTCCTGCATAGCCTCCTCCTCGGTAGCGGCAACAAAGTGTGTGACACCGCTCTTGGTGGCGTGAACGCGGGCACCGCCCAGCTGCTCAACGGTAACGTCCTCACCGGTAACGCTCTTTACCACCTTAGGTCCGGTGATGAACATATATGAGTTCTGCTCGGTCATCATGATGAAGTCAGTCAGGGCAGGGCTATACACAGCACCGCCGGCGCAGGGGCCGAAAATGACTGAAATCTGGGGAATAACGCCCGATGCAAGGATGTTGCGCTCAAAAATCTCGGCGTAACCGGCAAGTGCGCATGCACCCTCCTGGATACGTGCACCGCCCGAATCGTTAAGACCGATAACGGGAGCGCCCATCTTCATGGCCATATCCATAACCTTGCATATCTTCTGTGCCATTGTCTCGGACAGTGAACCGCCGATTACAGTGGCATCCTGTGCAAATACAAATACGAGTCGGCCATCGATTGTACCTGAACCAACGGCAACGCCGTCACCCAGGAATACCTTCTTCTCCATACCGAAGTCGTTGCAACGGTGGGTCAGAAACATATCGACCTCCTCAAATGATCCCTCGTCAAGAAGCATGTTTATGCGCTCGCGGGCAGTGTAGCTACCTTTTGCATGATGCTTCTCAATAGCTGCCTCGCCACCGCCGGCCATTGCCTGGGCGCGCTTGTCAACCAGCTTCTGAAGTTTGCTGTTTTCCATTTTCTGTATAATATGTGTTATTTGGGTTGTTCACAAAGTTCTGTCAGCACTCCGCATGTTGATTTGGGGTGCAGGAATGCTATCATCAGGTTCTCGGCACCCTTGCGCGGCTGCAGGTCAATAAGCTGCAAACCTGCCTCCTGGGCCTCCTTAAGAGCCTCTGCAACATTCTCTACATTGAAAGCAACGTGGTGGATACCGCCTCTGCCTCCGTTCTTCTCAATGAACTTGGCTATTGTAGACTCGGGGCAAGTAGGCTCCAGAAGTTCAATCTTTGTCTGGCCAACCTTGAAGAAAGCGGTCTTAACCTTCTGGTCTGCAACTTCCTCAATGCTGTAGCACTTGCTACCGGTCAATAACTCAAAGAACGGCATAGTTGCCTCAAGTGAGGTCACTGCTATACCAAGATGCTCAATGTGTGTAGGTCTCATAATTAATTGCTTTGTAATATTGTTAGTACTTGTTTGATATCCTAATCTTCATAGGTATGCAAAGGTAGACAATTTACCTTATAGAAAAAAGGAAAACAATCTTAAAAAACCGCACACCAAATCAGCTCCCCCTGACCTTAGGGAACCGTAGCGCAGGTATGGTCATTTTTCTTTATCTTTGCAGTATGAAAAAAGGACTGTTCAAACTATTGGTTTTTGTTGGGGTCTGCCTGATTCTGTGGTGGTGCAGGACACCGTCGCATACAGGCACCCAGAGTATTGACAAACTGGAGATTCCGGCATATACCGAGGCCTCTTACAAGCAGCATCTGGTTTATGAGGGATATGAGGTGGTGCTCAATGAGAACTACCGTATCCCCGAGTGGGTTGCCTATGAACTCACGGCCGATGAGGTATCGGGCACTAATCCGCGTTCAAACCATTTCCGGACCGACCCCAATTTCTCCGGAAAGCAGGCCGATGACAACGACTACCGCAACTCCGGTTATGATCGCGGCCACATGGCACCCGCGGCCGATATGAAACTAACCGAGCAGATGATGCGCGAGAGTTTCTACTTCACCAACATCTGCCCCCAGAATCACAACCTCAACAGCGGCGATTGGAAGGCCCTTGAGGAGATGGTCCGCGATTACGCCAACAGATACGGCAACATCTACGTAACGTGTGGGCCGATAATAACTGACAACAAGTACGGGAGCATCGGCCAGAATAAGGTGGTCGTACCCGATGCCTTCTACAAGGTTTTGCTGATTCAGACTCCCGCCGGTTTTGAGTCCATAGGTTTCATAATGGAGAACAAGGCCGGTCACAAGCCCCTCTCCACCTACGCCGTCACAGTCGATGAGGTGGAATCAAAAACAGGACTGGATTTCTTCCCGGCCTTGTCCGATGATGTGGAATCCCGCATAGAATCCACCTACAACTCCCTCATATGGCTAAAATGATACAAAAGGGGTCTGTCCCCTTTTGTACTATTTTTAAAAAAAAAGACCGGACAACCTGATGTTGCCCGGCCTTTTATTTGAGCAAGTAATGATTTACTTTTTCTTCTTGAAGTCACGAACGGTGTAGTAAACGGGCTTGCGCTGGTACTGTCCGTCAAACAGCAGCGGGAAGTTGTTGGCACCCAGCCATGAATCACGGTCACCGAGGTTCCAGAATGTTACGCAAGAGAAGTTCTTCTTGTACTTGCGGATAACCTTGAAGAGCTCGTCATACTTGGCCATCTGCATCTGAGCGATAGAATCGGTAAGAACCTGACCCTCGCCGCGGCTGAACTGAAGCTGACCGCCGGCCTCGTGGTTGATACGAACGTCGAACTCGGTGATCTGGATATCGTCAACCAGCTCAAGATACATCTGGATAGCCTTCTCGAAGTCCTCGATGGTGGGGTTATCATAGATGTTGTAGTGACCCTGCATACCGATACCGGTGATAGGAGCACCCTCAGCCTGAAGCTTCTTAACCATGTTGTAGATGTAAGTTCTCTTGGCAGGAGTCCATGCGCTGTAGTCGTTGTAGAACAGAGTAGCGGTAGGATCAGCCTCGTGAGCGAACTGGAAAGCCTTGAGGATGAACTCGTCGCCGCAGAGCTGATAAGCGGTTGACTGACGGAATGACTGCTCGTAGGGAGTATCGGGGTTATTGGCATCGCTCATAGCCTCGTTTACAACATCCCAGCAGTAAACAACATCCTTGTAACGGTTAACAACAACCTGGATGTGGGCACGGAGTGAATCGTAGAACTCCTCCTTTGTAGCCTTTGCATACTTGGGAACCTTTGTCATCTGAGGAGCGGGAGCCTGAGCACGCTGACCCTGACCGGGACGCTGGCCCTGAGCACGCTGACCACCCTGAGGAGCACCCTGGGGACGCTGGCCACCAAAACCGCCAAAGCCGCCAAAGCCACCAAAGCCGCCGAAGCCGCCGCGAGCGGGCTGCTCAACCCAAATTGTATCGCCGTTCTCATCACGCTCTACAACCTGGTTGCCGTTCTCGTCATACTTGTTGAACATCCAGTTGGCGAACTGGCTGTGCCATACGAGGCAGTGACCACGCATCTTGATACCGTTCTCGCGGCAGAAGTTTGCAATGGCATCGGCCTGAGCAAAGTTCCAAACACCCGGCTGGGGATGAATCTCACCCGGTTTCATGCAGTTCTCAGCTGTGATGCTGTTGAACTCCTTAAGGATAACTGCCTTCTGAAGTGAATCAGTTACGTTACGCGGTGTTACGGCAACACCGATCTTGAAATAGTTCTTGTAGGCGTCCTTTAATCCGGGATCTTCCGGGCCACAAGCGCTCATTACCATTACAGATGCAACGAGTGCGATGATTGAAAGCTTTTTCATTTAATTGACCTAAAAATATTATTAATGATTGTTGACTTTTCGTTTCGGGCCTCAAAGTTAATTATTTGTTTTAGAAATTCTTTTCAAATACCAACTTTATTGCTGTTTGTGGCCGAATACCTGGTCGATGAGCCGTTCAAACTCCCTGAATGCGAACGTATCCTCCAGGTCACGCAGCGCATCGGCCAGACCGCGGTAATGCCACTCGTGGTCCTTGGGGTCAGTGGCGTGGAACAGTTTCCACAAACCGTCACCCTGAACGGCATAGTCACGGGCAATGGCGCGCATGTTGGAGAGTTTGTCGCCCATGGCCACGATCTTGGCATCCAGCGGAGCACGGGCAATCAGGTCAATGGCCTTCTTCTTGCGTTCGTGCCAGGTGCCTTCATCATCACCTACGCTCTCTGTCTGTACGAGCGATGCAATGCGGTCGCCGAACTCACGGCGGATATCCTGGATGGTGACATCGGTGTCCTCGACCGTATCATGCAGTGCGGCGGCAGCCAGAATCTCCTGATCGGGGGTGATGGTAGCCACTATCTCAACAGCCTCCATGGGGTGAATAATGTACGGAAAACCTTTCCCGCGGCGCTCTGTACCCGCATGCGCCTTGACCGCGAACACTATGGCGCGGTCTAAAAGTTCAGTGTTAAGCGGTTTGTTTGCCATGTTACTTTTTCATGAAAGGCAGATCCTTGGACTGTTCCAGAAGCATCTCTGCCATTAAGTCATTACTCTCGGATTCACCGTTCAGCTGGTCAAACATATACTTGATGCCGGCCTTGCCGCCGCCCATCTTGAGAATGTATGCTATACACAGGTCCTGCGGGCCGATGGACGATGAGATGATATCCAGGTCGGTCAGTCCTATCTGATAGCAGGCTATCTGATATGCGCCCTCCGAATAATCCTTTATGAGGTTTGATATGTCTCCCAAAGTCTTGAAACCAAGGGCTTTGAATACGGCCAGGTAGGGCATGAGCGGAACCTCCTGAATCTCGGCCTGGTTCATGGCGGCAATACGCTTGTTGAGCTGGTTGAACGGCTCCAGTTCCAGGTAACTGCGGAAAGTGTCTCCGTCAATGGATACCTCATCCAGGTTGCCTGAACGTACCAGTGCCTGAACACGGCGGCGGTAATCGGTCAGTTCTATGCGGATCTTGCTGAACTCGTCATCCACCAGTTCAAGCATTCCGGCCAGGCGGCTCATGTTGCGCAGGTAGCGTTTGGGTATCTCCACCCCCGATTTGTAACCGGTATCGTGGTCCATGTTGGCCCATGCGTGCTGCAGCAGGGTGCGCATCTGTATCTCAAAGCGGTACGGGAAACCCGGAACCGAACAGATGTAATGCAGTGACAGATAGCCGAAACTGTCTATCTCGTGGATCTTGCGCTTATCGACGGTGTTTTCCCAGTCAATATCAAAAAGTCTCTCTACGGCCGATGCCACCTTATCTACATCGTCTATGTAGAACGTGATGACCCTTAGACCCAGAATGTCGGTAAGATCGGCCAGACTTTTGTATTTGTGACCTTTCAGTTCCAGCTTGCCGGCCAGTGAGTCATATCCCTTGACGCGTGATTCAATGGCGGCTACAAGCAGCCCGGCATCGGCCAGAGTCTGCCTGAGCTTATCCTTTACCTCCTGCTCAACCTCTCTGAAACGGGGCAGGTTATCCTGGTACTCCTGGAGTATTGCCTCGCAATGAGGATCCAGTAGCCTTGCCTTCTTCATAACCTTGCTGTTTTAGTCCTGTATCTCAAACAGGTTCAGGAAACCGGTCATCATGAATACTGAGCGGATATCCTTGTTTATGGCCTTGACGATTACCTTGCCTCCCTTTGAAGCGGCAGCCTTGCGCAGTGACAGGAACAGACGCAGTCCGGAACTTGAAATGTACTCAAGTTCTGTGCAGTCCAGAACGATTGTTCCTGCGGCATACTGTGCCAGATTGTCAAAATCGCCGCTCACCTCCTGTGATGCGGGAGTGTCCAGACGACCAATAAGCTGAGCGGTCGTAAGAGAGTCTTGGGTGTTGATCTTAATTTCCATATGGTTTATTATTGTTTGTTGATTATCAGTCCTCGGTATCACCCAGCAGTATCACAAGCCTGTCTCCGGGCATGAGTTTGAGACTGCCGTGCGGTACAATGAATTTCTCGGCCCTGCGTACCATTATGACACGTATTCCGTGGGGCAGATGCAGGTCACGCAGCGTATCGCCGCCTTCCAGGTCCTCATCGGACACAGTGTGGTCTCGCAGAATGCCCATCTCTTCGGGCAGTTCCAGACCGAAAGTCTCCACCTCGGGGTCATCGTCGATGCTCAGGTTGAGCATACGGGCTGCCGGTGATATGGTCATTCCCTGAACCAGAAGTGACAAAAGGGTTATGGTAAACACTATGTTGAATATCTCGTTTGATCCGTCCACGCCCTCAAGCACCGTGTAGAGCGCAAACAGTATGGGACCGGCGCCTTTGAGTCCTACCCATGACGTGAAGAGTCTGGCTTTGAACGAGAGCCCCTTGAACGGAATGAGGCTGAGCATTATACCTGCCGGGCGTGCCACAAACATAAGGAACAGGCCTATCAGAATGGCCGGCAGCAATATGTGATGCATCTGTGACGGTTGGGCCAGCAGACCCAGCAGCAGGAACATCATGAGCTGAGAGAGCCAGGTTATTCCGTCAAAGAACAGCAGAACCTCCTTTCTGGCCGGCATATCCTTGGTGTTGCCAAGCACGATGGCGCAGATGTATAGTGCAAGCAGTCCGTTACCGCCTATGAATGAGGCGGCACCGTTGGCAAACATTGCTATGCTCAGTATAAGTATGGAGTAGAGCGGGCTGGACTGAAGATGGATTCTGGTAATGATCAGGCGTCCTACATATCCCAGAGCCTGTCCCATTACAAGACCTATTACAATCTGCTTTATCAGCACCCATCCTCCCAGAAGAATCAGACTCCAGGTACTGCCGGTTCCCTGAGAGTGGCCTGCCATCTCCATGATATTGACCAGGAGAATGGTAAGCACATATGCCATGGGATCATTGCTTCCGGACTCCAATTCCAGCAGTGGTCCCAGGTTTTCGCGCAGAGACAGCTTGCTGTTTCTCAGGATTGAGAATACCGATGCCGAATCAGTCGATGACATGACAGCGGCCAGCAGCAGACAACCCAAAATGCTGGTGCCAGCGCCGCCTATCCTGCTGCCGAATACATAGAAGATGAAAAATCCTGTGACTATGATGGTCAGGAATACGCCCAGGGTGGATATTGCCACACCTTTCCTGAATATCGGCTTTGTCTCGGAAATTGATGTCTCCAGTCCGCCGGTAAGCAGGATGATGGTCATGGCCAGGTGTCCCAGGAACTCGGCTGCCTCTAGCTTGTCAATCCTGATGCCCAGTCCGTCCTGGCCTGCAAGCATTCCCAGGATAAGGAACAGCAGCATTGTGGGTACACCGAACTTTGTGCCCACCTTTGCCATCAGGATGGCCACGAACATGAGCAGCGATACCAGAAGTATCAGGTTGCCCGATGACAGGTCTATGCTGAATATGGAAAGAGGTATCATCAGGCAAGTTTCTTTATCAGGGTCAGTACATTGTGTCCGTCCACACGCTCATAGTTGATATGGTCCATTATCTGACGTATCAGATGAATGCCCAGACCTCCTATGGACCGGTCCTCGGCGCTCAGGGTTATGTCCACCTCGGGTTTGGCGGTGGGGTCAAACGGTGTGCCGGTGTCACTTATCACAAATGAAAGGGTGGACTTGTCGGCCTTGGCCTCAATGGTTATGTTGCCGGTGGAGTCCTTGGGGTAGGCGTAGTTCATTACATTGACCACTGCCTCCTCCATGGCCAGATTTATCTGAGTGGTTACGGCCATATCAAAGCCGTTGGCCTCACAGGCCTCCTCCACGAATGTGTTCAGACGGGGTATGCGCTTAAGGTCATTGGTCAGGGTAAGACTGCGCTGATATGTCAGGTCCTCCTGATGCTTGGTGTACTGTATGGCCAGCATCGTAAGGTCATCGCTCTGCTCGGCATCGGCCA
>JAFXMB010000100.1 GCA_017530735.1 Bacteroidaceae bacterium
ACTGCTGCACGCTCTGGCCATAGTGCTGCTGCTGGTGTTGCACCTGAACAAACCGGTGGCTCAGGCAGAGAGCGGCGTGCCCGTGATGCTGGGCAATATGGGCAACCTGGATACCGACTATGAGTTTACCGAGGTCAACTCAATGCCGGCTCCCGCACCCGCAGCCGTTCCGGTTCCCGCAGCACCGCAGGCCGAGCCCGCCATCACCCAGAATCTGGAGGAGACGGTAGCCATAGAGAGCGGCGAGAAGGAGAAACCCGTAAAGCCCGTGGATACTCCCAAGCAGCCTACTCCCGAGGAGATTCGTGCTGAGCAGGAACGCCAGGCAGCCGAACAGGCCCAGAATCTGATGGCTAACGCCTTTGGCCGCAGCAGCTCCATGCAAGCCAGCGCCTCCCAGGAGAACACTTCCGAGACAGTGGGAACTCCCGGCTCAACCGAGGGTAACGCCACACAGGGCAAACCTACCGGCGTAGGCAGTTACGGAACCTGGGATCTTGGAGGACGTGATATGCTTGGTGAACTTCCCCGTCCGACTTATCAGGATATTCCTGAGGAGGGACGTGTAGTTGTTGTAATTACGGTTTCACCAGAAGGAAACGTTATTAATACGAGCATAAATCTTAGTAGAACAAATACCAGTGATGCTAAGTTGAGACAAATAGCTGAGGAGGCAGCCAGAAAAGCTAAGTTCCAGCGTTCAGACGGCCTTAACAATCAAACCGGTACAATTACCTACTACTTCAAAAAGATTTAATTCTCAATTTTCAATTCTCAATTCTCAATTCGAATGGTATACATTTTCCTTGCCGAAGGCTTTGAAGCCATAGAGACTATCACCCCGCTGGATATGCTTATCCGCGCCGGCGTAGAGGTCAACACCATCTCCATATCCGATGAGTTCCTGGTAAAGAGCAGTCAGGGGATTCCTGTTCAGGCCGATGACCTGTTTGAGAACACAGATTTCAGCGATGCCGAGATGCTGATACTGCCCGGCGGACAGCCCGGTTCAACCAACCTTGGCAAGCACAAGGGTCTGGAGGCTCTGCTGCGTGAGGCGTTTGCCAAGAACCTTCCCGTAGGTGCCATCTGCGCCGCTCCCACAGTGCTGGGCAAGCACGGACTTCTGCAGGGCCGCAAGGCTACCTGCTATCCGGGTTGCGAGGGTATGCTCAAGGGTGTTGACTGCAAGGAATCATTCGTTGAAAAGGACGGAAATCTGATTACCGCATGCGGTCCCGCCGCTGCTGTAGAGTTTGCAAAGGCTATCATCAGCCTGCTTCGCGGTGACGAGGTTACAGCCTCGGTTTGTGAAAAGATGATGTTTGGCCGTGCCTGATGCTTGATCTTGATCAGCGTGACGTCAAGTATCTGCCTGGCGTAGGCCCGGCAAGAGCCGCCCTCCTGAAAGGTGAGCTCCAGATAAACACGCTGCAGGATCTTCTCTACTACTTCCCGTACAAATACATTGACCGCAGCCGTATCTTCCAGATAAAGGAGGTTGACGGCACCATGCCCTATATCCAGCTCAAGGGTAAGATACTCAGTTTTGAGCAGATAGGTGAGGGCCGACGCCAGCGTCTGGTTGCCCATTTCACCGATGGAACGGCCGTTGCCGACCTGGTTTGGTTCAGCGGAATCAAGTACACCCTTGACCGATACCGTCCCGGTGTGGAGTACGTGGTATTCGGCAAACCCACCATATTCGGCGGCCGTGTAAACGTGGCGCATCCCGAGATAGACCTGGAGGCCAACATCAACCTCTCGGAGATGGGAATGCAGCCCTACTACAACACCACTGAGAAGATGAAGAAGGCGGGACTGAACTCAACCGCCATCCGCAAACTGGTAAACAACCTGATGGCTCTCATAGTGGAGCCGCTGCCGGAGACTCTGCCCGACTGGCTGCGTGAGAAGGAGCATCTTATGCCCCTGACCGATGCCCTGAAGGTTCTGCATAACCCGCGCACCCCGCTTGAACTACGCCTGGCTCAACTCAGAGTCAAGTTTGAGGAACTGTTCTACATACAACTCAATCTGGCCCGGTTTGCAAGTGACCGCCAGCGCCGTTTCAAAGGCTACGTATTCAGCAGGGTAGGTGAACACTTCAACCGTTTTTACAATGAGAAGTTACCGTTCAGTCTGACCGGAGCACAGAAACGGGTTATACGTGAAATCCGTAACGACATGGGCAGCGGACGCCAGATGAACCGCCTGCTCCAGGGTGATGTGGGCAGCGGCAAGACTATGGTAGCACTTATGACCATGCTCATAGCCATAGACAACGGATATCAGGCCTGCATAATGGCTCCTACCGAGATACTTTCCGAGCAGCATTTTGCAAATATCAGCCGATTCATCGAAGGATTGGGCCTGCGTGCCGAACTCCTTACGGGCAGCATCAAGGGCAAGCGCCGTGAGGAAATCCTCAAGGGACTCAAGGACGGCAGCGTGAACATTCTGGTAAGCACTCACGCCGTGCTGGAGGACCCCGTAGAGTTCAGCCGTCTGGGCTTTGTGGTCATTGACGAGCAGCACCGCTTTGGCGTAGCGCAGAGAGCAAGACTCTGGACCAAGAGCAACATGCCGCCACACGTTCTGGTAATGACAGCCACACCCATCCCGCGCACATTGGCCATGACCCTTTACGGTGATCTGGACGTATCAATAATTGACCAGCTGCCACCCGGACGCAAGCCCATACAGACCGATCACTACTATGACGGCAACCATAAGTCAGTGTATGCTTTCCTGGACCGCGAACTTAAGAAGGGCCGACAGGCGTACATAGTCTACCCGCTCATTGAGGAGAGCGAGAAGATTGACCTCAAGAACCTTGAAGAGGGTTACCTGACCATCTGCGAAAGGTTCCAGGGCTACGGCGTGAGCAAGGTTCACGGCCGCATGAAACCCGCCGAAAAGGATGCCGAGATGCAGCGTTTCAAGAATAACGAAACCCAGATAATGGTGGCCACCACCGTGATAGAGGTTGGGGTCGATGTCCCCAACGCCAGCATCATGGTGATTGAGAATGCCAACCGCTTTGGTCTGTCGCAATTGCATCAGTTGCGCGGTCGCGTGGGCCGCGGCGCCGACCAGTCATTCTGCCTGCTGGTAACTCCGTATCAGTTATCGGAAGATACCCGAAAGCGCATTGAGATAATGACTGCCACCTGCGACGGATTCGAGATAGCCGAGGCCGACCTGAAACTGCGCGGACCCGGTGACCTGGAGGGAACTCAGCAGAGCGGTATGGCGTTTGACCTTAAACTTGCCAATCTGGCCCGTGACGGAGCCCTGATTGAGCATGTGCGTGAGATAGCCAAGGATATCATTGCTCAGGATGCCGAACTGTCACGCCCTGAGAATGTCCTGCTGGGACGTATGCTCCGCCGTCTTAAGAAAAGTGAGTACGACTGGTCTTCAATCTCGTAGTATTTGACTACCTTTGCAGTCTGAAAATAAAAAGATGTACATGCAGATTGTTTGCAGGTTCTTGATTTTGATGTCGGCTATGGTGTTCGGAGTGGTAAAGTCCGCCGCTCAGGATGTGATGCCGGCACGCGTCACGCCTGTAATGCCCATGTCAAGGGTAGAGATACCCGAGCATCTGAATCCCGGACTGGCGGTTGATCTGGAGAATCCGGCATCATTCCTCTATCCGGAGTGGAGCAACAAGTACGTACATAATTTTGACGATGTAAAGTTGCCGGATTCGGTCATCATATCCATGAAAGGATACTGCATGCCCACCGACAGCACATACATAACCGATAAGTTCGGATACCGTCCCCGCCGCGGCCGTCAGCATTTTGGCCTTGACATAAGGATCAAGACAGGCGATACCATACGTGCGGCATTTGACGGAAAGGTGCGCATATCACGTTACGAGCGCCGCGGTTACGGCCACTACCTGGTGATACGCCACCCCAACGGACTGGAGACGCTTTACGGACACCTGTCCAAGAAACTGGTGACCGAAAACGAGATAGTACACGCCGGTGATCCCATAGCGCTGGGCGGCAACACGGGACGTTCCACAGGTCCTCATCTGCATTTTGAGACCAGGATACTGGGTAACGCCATCAACCCCGCGCTGATGTTTGACTTCCCGCACCAGAAGGCTCAGACTGATTACTATGTGTACGAGAGGAATACCCGCCCGGTCTACTACAAGGTCAAGAGCGGGGATACTCTGAGCGGAATAGCATTAAAGAACGAGACCTCCGTGTCCAATATCTGCAAGTTGAACGGCATCACAAGCAAGGCCGTCATCAAGCCGGGACAGACACTGAGGGTACAATGATACAACTGATATGAGTGACAAAAAGAACACTCCCGATACCAACAGGGAGTTTGAGGAGGTGATTGCAATGTGCCGCGCCCTGTACGTAAAGAAACTGCAGGACTACGGTGCTTCATGGCGTATTATGCGTCCCGAGTCATTGACCGACCAGATTTTCATCAAGGCCAAGCGCATACGCAGCATCGAGACCAAGGGTGTTTCACTCATTGACGAGGGCATCAAGTCCGAACTCATCGGCATAGTAAATTACGGAGTCATTGCTCTCATTCAGCTGGAGCATGGATTCTCCGATACTGTCGATAAGGATGCCGACTGGGCACTTAAGGAGTATGACAAGTACTCACAGGCAGCCCTGGAGCTGATGAAGAAAAAGAACCACGATTATGACGAGGCTTGGCGCGGAATGCGTACCACATCATACACAGACCTTATCCTGACCAAGATAAACCGCACAAAGGAGATTGAGAGTCATGAGGGTAAGACCGTTGTGTCTGAGGGCATCGACGCCAACTATATGGATATGATCAACTACGCAGTCTTTGGACTGATAAAGATACAGGAGCAGTCAAAAGCTTAATGAGCACTGAAACCAAACATAGCGGAATGCCTCTTAAGGTGCTGGTGAACTTCTGCCGGGTCCTGCTGGGTCTGACATTCATGTTCTCCGGTATCGTGAAGGCCGTTGACCCCACGGGCACCCAGATCAAACTGATAGATTACCTCTATGCGTTTGGCATGGGCGAGACGGTGTTGGCATCGACCCTGCTTATTCTGGCCTGCATCCTGGCGGGATTTGAGATACTGATTGGCTCATATCTGGTGACGGGAGCCTTCAACAGGGGCGCATCGCTGCTGGCCCTGCTCATGATGGTGTTCTTTACACCCTTCACCCTCTATCTGGCCATCAAGAACCCCGTATCGGACTGCGGCTGTTTTGGTGACGCCGTGGTGCTGAGCAACTGGCAGACCTTTGCCAAGAACGTGTTCCTGCTGGCTCTGGCGCTGCTGGTATTCATAAAACGCAAACTCGTGGTGCCGTTCATGGCCGAGCGCCGTCACTGGATGGTGACAGTCATCATCGTGGCCATATCGGTAAGGTTCATGGTTAGCAACATCATCAACCTTCCGGTGCTGGATTTCCGTCCCTACAAGGTGGGTACCGACCTGCGCACCGCCTATGAGAACCACGACATGACATTCACTGATTTCTGCATCATGAATGATGACATGGATGACGTGACGATGGATATCCTGTCGGACTCCAGTTACACCTTCCTGGTGATATCGTCCCATCTGGAGGACGCCAGCGAGAGTGACCTGGACCTGATAGACGACATATTTGACTATTGCAACAATCGGGGATATAATATAATAGGACTGACAGCTTCAGGTACCGAGACCATACGTCAGTGGACCGAGAATGCCGGGGCCGATTTGCACTTCCTGTTCTGTGACGAGATTCCGCTGCAGACCATAGTACGCTCCAACCCCGGACTGGTACTCCTTAAGAACGGTGTCATAGTGAACAAGTGGAGTCACGCCAACATACCGTCCGATGAGGAGCTCAGCGGACCGCTTGAGACCATCAGCGTAGGTCAGATGCCGGAGCACGATCCTATGAAGACCCCGTGGGCGGTTGCACTGCTGTTTGCTCTGCCGCTGCTCCTGCTGATTGCGATTGACAGACTGAAAGAATTGATACAATAACACTTTAATACTTATTGAAATGAGAAAGAAAATTGTTGCCGGAAACTGGAAGATGAACAAGACTCTCCAGGAAGGTATTGCTCTCGCTGAAGAGCTGAATCAGGTGTTGGCTGCCGACAAACCCAACTGCGACGTTGTTATCGGCACCCCGTTCATACATCTTGCCAAGATCTCTGATATCATTGACCACAACGTTATCGGTCTCTCTGCTGAGAACTGCGCTGACAAGGAATCAGGTGCTTATACCGGTGAGGTATCGGCCGCTATGGTTAAGTCAACCGGTGCCGAGTATGTAATCCTGGGTCACTCAGAGCGTCGTGAGTACTATCACGAGACTTATGAGATCCTTAAGGAGAAGGTTTTGCTGGCTCTTGCCAACGGTCTGAAGGTTATCTTCTGCATTGGAGAGTCACTCGACGAGCGCGAGAAGGGCATCCAGAACCAGATTGTAAAGGCTGAGCTGGAGGGTTCAGTATTCAATCTCTCAGCCGATGAGTTCAAGAATATCACCATCGCCTACGAGCCTATCTGGGCTATCGGTACCGGTAAGACCGCTACTGCCGATCAGGCTGAGGAGATTCACGCTTACATCCGTTCAGTCATCGCTGACAAGTACGGAAAGCAGATTGCTGAGGATACTTCTATCCTTTACGGTGGCTCATGCAAGCCTTCAAATGCTGGTGAGCTCTTTGCAAAACCCGACATCGACGGTGGTCTGATTGGCGGCGCTTCACTGAAGGTTGCTGACTTCAAGGGCATCATCGACGCTTGGAAGAAGTAAAAACGATATGAAAAAGACAGGATTAATAGTATTCCTGCTTCTCTTTACAGTCCTGGCCAGTGCGCAACAAACCACACTGGTCCAGGTTCTGGAGAGGGATATCCCCGGTAAGGGCCAGATCCGCGTTGAACGTGACGAGCGTCTGGACAGTCTTATCGGCACGGTATCTGAGGCACAGTCTGGCACTAAGATCAAGGCCAAGGGATACCGCATCCAGGTCTTTGCAGGAAACAACACACGTGCATCGAAAGAGAGGGCCAATGAGGCGGACCGTTATATCCGCTCCAAGTATCCCGACCTGCCGGTACACACTGAGTTCAAGAACCCGCGCTGGTTATGTACCGTAGGTGATTTCCTCTACTATGAGGAGGCCTATGACGTATTGCGCAAACTTAGAAAAGAGACCCCGTACAAGGGCATGATCATTTTACGTAATCAGGATATAACAATTCCGCTATGAGTTCACTGATACCATATTCCGATGAAAGTTCCGAGAAGTTTCTGGCACTTAAGCATCACTACGAGGAGATTCTCAAACTGATTGAGCCCAATGCCGGCCGTGAGGGCCTGGTACGCACTCCTCTGCGTGTGGCCAAGACGCTTCTGGATTTTACCAGCGGATATGAAATGGATCCATCGGCCATCCTTAAATCTGCTATGTTCAAGGAGGACTACAGCCAGATGGTCATAGTAAAAGATATTGACTTCTATTCTCTTTGTGAGCACCATATGCTGCCGTTCTACGGCAAGGCTCACGTGGCATATATCCCCAATGGTTACATTACAGGTCTGAGCAAGATTGCCCGCGTGGTAGATGCCTTTGCACGCCGTCTCCAGGTACAGGAGCGCATGACCTCACAGATTAAGGACTGCATTCAGGAAACACTCCAGCCGCTCGGCGTGATGGTGGTCATCGAGGCCAGTCACATGTGCATGCAGATGCGCGGCGTGGAGAAACAAAATTCCATTACAAC
>JAFXMB010000101.1 GCA_017530735.1 Bacteroidaceae bacterium
AAAAATCCCAACACCGGAGTTGTCGAGGAGATACTCATTGAGTGCACCGAGACCCGTGACCAGCCCAAGAACAAGGAGCGCGCGCTGTCACGCCTGCGTACCATGATATATGACCGCGAGCATCAGAAATACATGGATGATATAGCAGCCCGCCGCAAGACGATGGTATCCACCGGTGACCGTTCGGCCAAGATACGTACCTATAATTTCCCGCAGGGACGAATCACCGATCACCGCATCAACTGGACCTCATACAATCTGCCGGCATTCATGGACGGCGACATACAGGAGTGTATAGACCAACTGACAATAGCCGAAAACGCAGAGCGTATGAAAGAGGCCGAAATGTAAGGAAAATTCAAAACGATTCAAGATATGACAAGAGAAGAGTTGTACGGGAACATAAAGCGCAAGAAGTCATTTCTGTGCGTAGGTCTTGACACTGACATAAAGAAGATACCGCAGCATCTGCTGTCTGAAGAGGATCCCATATTCGCCTTCAACAAGGCAATAATCGACGCCACTGCAGACTACTGCATAGCTTACAAGCCCAATCTGGCATTCTATGAGAGCAACGGCCTCAAGGGCATGCAGGCTCTCTACAAGACAATAGACTACATCCGCGCCAATTATCCCGACCAGTTCATCATAGCCGATGCCAAGCGCGGTGATATAGGTAACACCTCAAAGATGTACGCTGAGAGTTTCTTCGGTGAGATGAATGTGGATTCAGTAACCGTAGCGCCTTATATGGGACAGGACAGCGTAACCCCGTTCCTGGGCCACGACGGCCGCTGGGTAATACTTCTGGCACTCACCAGCAACAAGGGAGCCGATGATTTCCAGTACATCCAGGACTCAAACGGAACTCCTCTGTATCAGAACGTGCTCAAGAAATCACTTGAGTGGGGCGGAAATGCTGACAACATGATGTACGTGGTAGGCGCCACACGTGCCGAGATGCTCACTGACATACGTAAGACCGTACCCGACAGTTTCCTGCTGGTTCCCGGCATCGGAGCACAGGGCGGATCACTGGCAGACGTATGCAAATACGGCATGAACAGCAAGTGCGGACTCATTGTAAACAGCAGCCGCGCAATCATCTACGCCGACAGCACGGAACAGTTTGCACAGGTTGCCGGACAGAAAGCCCAGGAGGTACAGCAGGAAATGGCGGCCAATATTAAATAATATTGCTATATTTGCAATCTTATAGAACACACGCGAAGACTTACAAATGGAATTTACAGCAAAACAGATAGCCGAATTTCTGAACGGTACCGTTGACGGCAATGAAAATGCCGCCGTTCATACTTTCGCCAAAATTGAGGAGGGTGCAGAGGGTGCACTCTCTTTTCTTTCAAACGTCAAATACACCCAGCACATATACACAACCAAGGCCAGCGTAGTACTGGTAAACAAGGATTTCAAGCCCGAGCAGCCCGTGAGCGCAACTCTCGTCAGGGTTGACAACGCATATGAGGCTCTTGCCAAGCTAATGTCACTCTACGCATCAATGAAACCCGCCAAGACCGGAATCAGCTCGCTGGCATCGGTCTCAGAGAAGGCCAAGATAGGCAAGAACGTCTACATCGCCCCGTTCGCAGTCATTGAGGACGGCGCCACCGTAGGTGACAACACACAGATATATCCGCTGGTTACCATCGGTGAAGGTGCTTCGGTAGGTTCCGACTGCATTCTTTACCCGCATGTAACCATCTACTACGGCTGTAAGGTTGGCAACCGATGCATTCTCCACGCAGGCAGCGTTGTAGGTGCCGACGGATTCGGCTTTGCACCCGCCAAGGACGGTTATGAGAAGATACCTCAGATAGGTATAGCAGAGCTTGAGGATGATGTCGAGATAGGTGCCAACACCTGTATCGACCGCTCCACAATGGGTCGTACACTGGTTCGCAAGGGTGTCAAGCTGGACAACTTCGTACAGATAGCCCACAACGTAGAGGTCGGCGAAAATACGGTAATATCGGCCCAGTCAGGTATTGCAGGATCAAGCAAGGTCGGCGCATGGTGCATGATTGGCGGCCAGAGCGGTGTATCGGGCCATCTGACAATAGGTGACAAAGTAAACTTCGGCGCCAAGACAGGTGCCCTGAGCAGTTTCCCCGATAACCAGAACATCATGGGTTATCCCGCCATTGGATACCGCAACTTCCTTCGCTCATCCATACTGTTCAAACAGCTCCCTGAAATGGACGCTACAGTAAGGCAACTACAGAAGGAAATAGAAGAACTGAAAGCAAAACTTGAAAGCAAATGATGCTTTAAGACAAATAGCATAACATGTACAAACAGAAGACTTTAAAGAGTAGTTTTTCACTTAGCGGCAAGGGCCTTCACACTGGTCTTGACCTGACCGTGACATTCAATCCGGCCCCCGCAGACTACGGCTACAAGATACAGAGAACGGATCTTGATACCCAGCCCATAATTGAAGCGTTTGCAGAAAATGTACGTGAGACCCAGCGCGGCACCGTACTGTTCAAGGGAAATGTCAAGGTCAGCACCGTTGAACACGGTCTGGCAGCCCTCTACGCAGCAGGCATAGACAACTGCCACATCGAGGTGAACGGACCCGAGTTCCCTATTCTGGACGGTAGCGCCATAGAGTATGTGGAGAACATACAGCGCGTGGGAATCAAGGAACTTGACGCCCTCAAGGACTTCTACGTAGTCAAGAACAAGATAGAGGTCAAGGATGAGAAGACCGGTTCTTCAATTATCCTTCTGCCCGACAATGAATTCTGCGTAAACGTACTCATATCATACGATTCCAAGATATTGTACAACCAGTACGCATCACTGGATGACATGAATGATTTCCCCACCGAGATAGCCAAGAGCCGCACATTCGTGTTCGTTCGCGAGATTGAGTCGCTTCTGGATGCAGGTCTCATCAAGGGAGGTGACCTGGACAACGCCATCGTAATCTACGAGCGAGAGATGTCACAGGAGCGCTATGACAAGATATGTGAGGTCATGGGCGTACCGACCATGGATGCCACCAAGCGCGGATACATCATGCACAAGCCCCTGCAGTGGGACAAC
>JAFXMB010000102.1 GCA_017530735.1 Bacteroidaceae bacterium
CTGGTTGGTCTCAAGAGTGGGGAATGTGCCGGGAGCGGTCATGGCACCCTCGTAGAATGTGCCCGATGAGCCGTTGGAGTTGTCACCGCTGTTACCCAGCAGGATGGCGCCCTGCTTGCGCATGGGATCGTAACTGCTGCGCGGGTTCTGGATTCGGCCTCCGTCATACATTATCTGCAGGCTACCGCCCTGGGCATTGCCGCCCATGGAACGCCAATGGTGAGGCTCACCATCGGCTGTGGCGGTTACGAAGCGCCAGCTTATGCTGGGCAGGTCAGCGCAGTACTTGTCGTTGGGATCTGGGTTGACGCAACCTACCAGGTTGTTCTCCTGGTCGGTCATGATCCACGGGCCGGGAGCCTGTCCGTGATACCATGAGGGCTGGTTGCCGTAGTATGTGGTCTCCATTGTGCCGTCACCGTCATCGCGGCTGTCGGTCTCGGCGTTACCGTAGTCAAAGCAGCAGCCGGTGTTGTAGTGCTGGCCGTTTATGACCCAGTACTGGCCTTCGGCCTGGTCATCGACCGCGGTGCCGTGGGTATCGTTCCAGCGCAGACCCATACCGGCGGTTATGAATACGCCATAGACCTTGTGGCCCATCAGTGTTACGGGAGCCCAATCGGCCATCGGCACATTATTGAATCCGCCCATGGCCTGGCCGCTGAATCCTCCGCGCGGGGCCTGCTGCAGATGGTTCTCCTTGCCGGACTGGTCATAGATTACGGTTATCCAGCAGTAGGTATCCTTGCAGAAACGGTCCTGTGCGGCGGCATCGGCATAACCTCCGGGATTGCCGGCCGATGGCTGCACCACGCCTATGTCAAGTGTCTTGCCGTCGCTCTGGCGCATTACCTGATAGAGCGGGCCGTTGTAGGATTTGTAGAGAGCGCGGGTGGTTGAATGCGCTGCAACGCAGGGCGCACCACCTTTGGCGTAAACGTCGCAAGGCCCGTCGGGGCGCTGCGGGATGCGGCTGTCACCTGCCGCTACGGCTACGGTGGCAATGAGTGCCGGGGCGAAGGCTACTCCGGCCAACAAAAGGACAATAGATGATTTTTTCATAAGATTATTGGGTTAGTAAGTTATTACGGGCGGGATTGCAACGCGGGCAGGCTCGGTGCGGCCGGGAAGGCCGAATGCGGTGAATTCTATCACTCCAAGCTGGGTGCCGGGCCACTCTGTTACGGTCAGTCGGACAAATCGGGCCTCTACCGGCTTGAACTCCTCAAAGATGGTGTTGCGCTGCTCTGTGTTGGAGGTCTTGTCAAGGACAGTGGTGTAGGTATCACCGTCAAGCGATACATCTACCTTATATTTATAGACTGTTCCGGAACTGCCGCCTCCTCCGAATCCGCGGCGGCCGCCGGCGTTGAACATTATGCGTACTGCATCCACGTCAAAGAGCTGGACCTCGTCAAAGCGGGTGGCGGGTGAGAGTTCTATGGTGATGGAAGGCTCCGGGTCCTGAGGATCGGGCTCCCATACGGTGCCGCTGGAGTTATCTACCGCGTATGATGCGTATCGGCCCGGCTGCTGTGACGAGAACTTGGAGAGCGCGTTCATGGCGTTCATCTTGTTGATGGTCACGGGCAGCGATGCACGGGCGCTCTTTACTCCGGGCGCGGGCTGGGGGGTATCGGTAATCCGGACCGACCATCGGCCCTTTTTGTCAACATCGATGCGGTCCATGCCTATGCGGCGGCCTCCGGGCGGGTTGGAGAGTACAATGGTGTAGAACTGCCACAGGCCTCCGTCCGGACCCTCCACAACGCTTCCGTGGGCGGTGCCGGTTACAAGGCCTTCGGTCTTGCGCAGGAGCGGGTTGTTATCGGCATAAGTGTAGGGACCCAGCGGGTGCTTGGCGGTGTAGTAACCCTCGGCGTAGGTTTTCCATTGGGTACCCGATGCGGAGTACTGCATGTAATAGGTGCCTATGTACTTGAAGAGCCAGGGGCCTTCTATCCATGCCACACCGGTGTATTCGTTCATCTCGCCGTAACGTTCCCATTCGTGCTGGGGGTTGAAACTGAATAGGTGGGTGGGCTTGTCGGCAAAACGGTTCAGATGGTCGGGATCAAGTGGTACACCGAATATGCCGCTTATTCCGCGCCCTGAGTAGAACAAATACGGTTTGTCATCATCTATGAAAATGTGCATATCAAACGGCTCGTTCCAGCCGCCCTCCACATCGGGGGTGTTCTCCCAGTCGCCCAGGACGGAGTAGGGGCCCAGCGGGTTATCGGCCACGTAGAGCGGGCAGTCGTTGCCGGACATGTAGTACTTGCCGCGGAATTTGACCACATCGGGCGCCACGGGTACGCGCTGCACGGGTGTGAATTCCCAGTCCAGCATGTTGTCGCTGTGCCAGGCGCCGCCTCCGGTGCAGAACATGTAGTATCGGCCGTCATCGTCTCGCATTACCGATACGTCGCCCGATGCGTTGCCGCCCGGACCTATCACCATAGGCAGCGGATTGCAGTACCTGCGGCCATCGGCCACATCATTATTCACGCTCTGCTGTGCTCCTGTGCAGGATACCAGCATGATGGTCAGTAATATAAGGCTCTTTCTCATACTGCGAATATAATAAATTACGCAATAGAGATTGTGCTTAATGAGTTATTTTTCGCTCAGCTCGAGCCAGCGCATGGTGATGGCGTCGGTGCGCTCCATGATTTGGCCTATTCGGGCGGATTTCTGTTGGAGCTGGTCGTAGGGGAGGGTGCCGCTGTTCAGTTCCTGTTCAAGTTGGGCTTTTTCTTCTTCCAGTTGCTGGAGTTCCTGCTCTATCTGCTCCATCTCGCGTTTCTCCTTGAAGGTGAGTTTTACGGGCCGATTGGCGGTTGCTGCGGGTTGCTGTGCCGGAGCAGCAGGTTTGCTTTTCGCGGCTGCGGCGGCTTTCTCCTCATCCTCCTTGAGGACCTTGTACTCCATGTAGTCGCTGTACGACGATGGGAAGTTGGTCACCTTGCCGTCGCCCTCAAACACCAGCAGATGCTCGGCAATCTTGTCCATGAAGTATCGGTCATGCGATACCACAATCACGCAGCCCTTGAACTGTGCAATGTACTCCTCAAGTACCTGGAGCGTCATGATGTCCAGGTCATTGGTGGGCTCGTCCAGAATCAGGAAATTGGGGCTCTGCATCAGGATGGTGCAGAGGTATAATCTGCGTCGCTCGCCTCCGCTCAGCTTGCTCACGTAACTGTACTGCGTCTTGGGCGTAAAGAGGAATTTCTGCAGGAACTGCCCGGCCGACATGCGGCGCCCGTCATCCAGGACTATGTGATCGGCAATGGCGGTCACCACGTCAATCACCTTGGCGTCCTCGGGGAATTTGAGTCCCTCCTGCGAGTAGTATCCTATTTTTAATGTTGTTCCGCGGCCGATGACACCGCTGTCGGGCTGCTCAATGCCCAAAAGCAGCTTTAGGAATGTGGATTTGCCCACGCCGTTCTCACCGATTATGCCCAGTTTCTCGTAGCGGGTAAAGATGTAACTGAAATCCTTTAGTATTATCTTGTCACCGAATGCCTTGCTAAGGTGCTCAATATCAAATATCTTTTTACCGATGTAAGATGCCTTGACATCCAGGGCTACGCTCTGCTCGTCGCGGCGGTGCTGCAGGCGCTCCTCCAACTGATGGAACGACTCCTTGCGGTAGCGGGCCTTGCCTCCGCGTGCGCAGGGCATGCGGCGCATCCAGTCCAGTTCGCGGCGGTACAGGTTCAGGTCGCTCTCGCGCTGCGAAGATTCTGCATCCAGACGCTCCTGGCGCTTTTCCAGATAGTAACTGTAATTGCCTGAGTATGAGTAGGCGCGGAAATCGTCAATCTCTATGATGCGGTTGCACACGCGGTCCAGCAGGTATCGGTCATGAGTAACCATGAACAGTGTCAGGCGGCTGGCTGTCAGGTAATCCTCAAGCCACTCGGTCACCTCTACGTCCAGGTGGTTGGTGGGCTCGTCCAGTATCAGGAAATCGGGCTCCTGCATCAGCGCCTGTGCCAATGCCACACGTTTGGCCTGGCCTCCGGAGAGCTGGTCTATGGGTTTGTCAAAATCTGGTACGCCCAGTTTGGTGAGCAGCTGGCGGGCACGCAGCAGTTTGTCCTCATCGGACTCCGGGCAACAGGCGGTCAGCACGTTGGCGCCCTTGGGGAATACCGGGGTCTGTACCAGATAGGCGGTACGGATGTCACGACGGAAGGTGATGGTGCCGCTGCGGTAATCGGCCACACCGGCAATCACGTCCAGCAGGGTACTCTTGCCCTGACCGTTACGTGCTATCAGGCCAACCTTCTCACCCTGGTTGATGTTGAGTGAGAGACCGTCAAATATAACGCGGTCGCCGAATGACTTGCACAGTCCGTCTATCTGCAGAAAACTCTCCATATCGGTCCGCAAAGATAGCACATTTCCCGCCAAAGTGTCCCACATCCACCCGCGTAAGAGCGTATTCTAGTTGGGTTGATTGTGTTACATCACCTCATACAGAGGGTGTGTCCCACAGTAAAATGGCTCACACGCCTCAGAAAGCCTCCGTTTGTGGGACACTTTGGCGAAAAAGAGTATATTTGCGTATCGTAACCTTAGATTAATATGAGAATATCCGTTTCAACCTTGATTCTTTCTTTTTTGGTGCCGATGACCGTATCGGCCGTGCAGACTACCCCGGCATCGGACAGCTGCATCACATACGTGGGCCGTACCCTGGCGGCTGACGGCGACGTGAGTTTTGACTGGAGTTCCACTTACGCTAAGATATCGTTCCAGGGCGATTATCTGGCCGTGCGTGCATCGGACACAAAGAAGGACTATTTCAATGTCTGGATAGACCGTGAAATGAGCGCCGAAGCTGACAAGGTGCTTTGCATAAACTCGGCCGATACTCTGCTCACCATCGTTAGCAGCGGCGATTTCAAGAAGGGAAAGAAGCAGGCCAGCCATTCGGTGATAATTCAGAAACGAACCGAGGCCGATCAGGGCCGTACTACATTCCATGAGTTCCTGACCGATAAGGGGTTGCTGCAGGCGGCGCCGGTCAAGGAGCGCCTGATTGAGTTTGTGGGCGATTCCTATACCTGCGGATACGGTATTGAGAACAGTGTGGCGCGCAACCGATACACTCCCGAGACCCAAAACACTTCCAAGACATACTGTGCTCTGCTGGCCCGGTATTTTGATGCCGATTTCATTACGGTGTCGCATTCGGGCAAAGGCATTACGCGTAATTACGATGACAGCGACCGTCAGTCGCGCTGGTACATGCCGGAGCGCTACACCTGCACTTTTGACAACGCCCGCCAGCCCAAATGGGAGCCGGGTGACCTTAAACCCGATATCACCATGATCTATCTGGGGCAGAACGACTTCTCGACCGAGCGTCAGCCCATGCGTGACCCGTTTAAGAACAGTTACAAACGTCTTATCAAAGAGATAAAGGATTATTACGGTGATGATCATCCCATCCTGTGCGTATCGACCAAAGTTGACAAACTGCTGTTTGACTTTGTGCGCGAGTGCGTTGAGGAGTGCGGCTACAAGAACGTCTATTACGACGGGATGTTCCAGGCCGTGCATCTGGACAATGACCAGGAACTGGGCGCCGACTGGCATCCCAACTGGAAGGCGCACATAAAGCTGGCCTATGCCCTGATTCCCTATTTTTCTACTATAACCGGCTGGGATATGCAGCCATCAAAACCGATTGAGTGACGCAAAGGGGTCGTTTCGTTTTGCGTCATTTGACGCATTGTTAAACGACCCCTTTGCGTCGTTTTTTAGCGATTATGAAAAAAATAACGTTTGCAGCAATTCTGATTTGCCTTATTGCCGGGCCGATCTCGGCTCAGGAGAGTGATGTGAACAGCCGTGACCTTCGCGGCAAAGTGGTTTATGAGGACGACGAGGTGGTGTTCCGCCAGTTGGACGAGCATACCTGGATAGGTAACGGACACCGTACATATAACGAGTCGCTCTATCTGGTTGAGGGCAATGACCGCGCGGTACTGATTGATGCCGGCACCCGTGTTCCGGGGCTGGACAAGATCGTGGCCGGTATCACATCCAAGCCCGTTACGATGATACTGACCCACGGACACGGTGACCATGTGGGCGGAGTAGGGCCGTTCCCCGAGGTTTGGATAGGTCCGGCCGATGAGCCGATGCTGCGTAACAGTCAGCGCCGATACAAGGGTGAGGTCAAGCATCTTACCGATGGCGAGACCATCGATCTGGGCGGACGCAAGCTGGAGGTGATGTTCACTCCCGGTCACACATCGGGCAGCGTAACATTCTTTGACAAGGCAAACCATTACGGTTTCAGCGGCGATGCTTTCGGATCCACTAACCTGCTGGTATTCACCTATTTATCAAACGTGAAGGCATCGGCCGCAAAGGTTGAGAAATACATGAAAGACAACGATATACGTTTCCTCTATCCCGGACACTACAGCGGCGACAATCTGGAGAGCCCCAAGCGTGTTACCGATATCAAGAACCTGTGCGACGACCTGCTCACGGGCAAGCGCCAGGGCACTAAGAGCGACGGCAACAACGGCGGCAACGACATGATGGCCGAGGGTGACGGATTCCGCCTCACCTACAGCAGCCAGACTGGACTGAAGTGACGCAAAGGGAAACGACCCCTTTGCGTCGTTTGTTAAAATTTGCAAAACGCTTGGCGCGTTCAAAAATGTCGTTTACATTTGCGATATCAATTTGATATCAAAACAACATTAAAACAATAATGATTATGGAAACAAAGGAATTTGAATTTAAAGGAACTAAGGTAAGCGGTTTTATAGGACTGCTTTTGCTTCTTGCTTGTATTGCAGGTATTGCTCTTACAAACGTTTATCTGCTCTCTTATTCAGGAATCATCACTCCTGTCCTGTTTTTGGCAATTATTCTTATCTCATGCGGACTTGTCCAGCTGGAGCCCAACGTAGCCCGCGCAATGGTGTTCTTTGGTAAATATAAAGGTACTCTGCGCGAGAACGGTTTCTGGTGGATTGTGAATCCGTTCTACACCAAGAAGAGAATTTCCCTGCGCGCCCGCAACCTCAACGCCGAGGCCATCAAGGTTAACGATAAGAGCGGTAACCCCATCATGATAGGTCTGGTAATGGTTTGGAAGATCAAGGACGTTTACAAGGCTCTGTTTGAGATTGATTCACAGACAATGGGTCAGACCCCAGGCGGTGTAACATCACTCAACTCAACAATGAGGGCGTTTGAGAACTTTGTATCAGTCCAGTCCGATGCAGCCCTGCGTCAGGTTGCCGGCCGATACAACTACGATGAGAACTCTGCTCCCGATGGCCTGGTTACCCTGCGTTCAGGTGCCGATGAGATCAACGAGGCTCTTAAGCAGACCCTGAACGAGCGTCTTGCAATTGCAGGTATCGAGGCAGTCGAGGCCCGCATCAACTACCTGGCATACGCTCCCGAGATTGCAGCCGTAATGCTTCGCCGCCAGCAGGCCGATGCCATCATCGCCGCCCGCGAGAAGATAGTTGAGGGTGCCGTATCAATGGTCAAGATGGCTCTTGACAACCTTAAGAAAGACGGTGTTGTTGATCTGGACGAGGAGCGCAAGGCCGCAATGGTAAGCAATCTGCTGGTAGTTCTGTGCGGTGACGAGCCTGCATCACCTGTTGTTAACGCCGGTACTCTTTATAACTAAAAAGACTTACAGATGGCTAAAGACGCTGATTCAAAAAGCTTTCTGCTGAGAGTGGACTCTGCTACGATGGAGGCTCTGGAACAATGGGCCGCCAGCGAGTTCCGCAGCGTGAACGGCCAGCTGCAATGGATCATTGCCGATGCCCTGCGCCGCGCCGGCCGTAAACCTAAACAGTAACTATGGGACAGACAAAATTAATACACGAGCACTACGACAGCAAGCCTTGGGCCAGTATCATAAGCGCAACGCTTCTGGGTGTTTTAGCGATAATAAAACTGGCTTCAGAGATAAGTGAACGTTCATGGTTTTCAATTGTGTTGTTCTGCATTATCCTGCTGCCCTCTATCGTCCTGGCGGTGATGGATATCATTTGGAAGAAGAAACCGATGGTCGTTATTTACAATGACCGCGTAGAGGTCAGAAGGCCTTTCAGTTCCAAAACAACGGAGATACTGTATTCTGAAATCAAGAATATGGCTCTGGAGTCAGGACAGTTGCGTATATGGGTTGATGAATTCTCACAGCCTTCATGCTTCAACATGGGTGCTAATCTGGGCAAGGCTCAGGAGTCTTACGATATACTCCACACCGCTTATGTTGAGTACAACCAGGAGCACAACCTCAAACCCGTTCCTCTTTGGGATCTGCCCAAGAGAAAACTGACCACGCAGGTTTTGATCATTATAGTTACGTTCTGTCTGATTTCTCTCTTCTTGATTATTGAGCACTTTCGTTGACTCTCGCCAAAGTGTCCCACAACGAACCCCGCCACAAGCTCTGTAGCGGGGTTCTCTGTGTTACATACCCTCATTTTAGGGGGTGTGTCCCACGCTCATCGGCCCCAGAGAGGGTTCTCGCGGGGGTGACTGTGGGACACTTTGGCGGGATTAGAGGTAGTGGACGGTCTCGGACAGCGGTTTGCGCTTGGGGTGGCGGTCCGATGCCACACCGTCAGGGGCGGCATAGCCGATGGGCATGAGCGCAACGGGCTTGATGTTGGGTGGCAGGTTGAACAGCTAGCGGGTGGCCTTGAAGTCAAAGCTGCATACCCAGCAGGAGCCGATGCCCAGCTCCCATGCCTGGAGCATCATCTGCGTGAGCACGATGGTGGCATCCATCTCGCCGGCGGAGTGTCCGTCCTCCTCATGCTTGTGGTTCTTCCAGCAAATGTTCTCATCATAACATACCAGCAGCGCCTGCGGAGCATGGAACATATACGGAGTGACGCTAGCCATCTTGGCCACGGCATCGGGACTCTGCAGCACATAAATCACCTGCGGCTGGAAGTTCACGGCAGTAGGTGCCACGCGCCCTGCCTCAAGTATCTTTTCAAGCTTCTCGGGCTCCACCTTGCGGTCCGAGAACGAGCGCACCGAGTAGCGCGCCTTGCATAATTCAAGAAAGTCTGTCATATTGTTTATCGGTTAATTACAGGATATTCAAAGTCATCAAACATGGCCATACCTCCATCGGCATGGGTGTTGTAGCAGAACAGGCCTACGCGGGTGCCTTTCCAGAACCCGCTTCGCTGGCTGAACTCCGTGCCAACGGGTTTCAGTGAACCGCGGTCGGCTCCGGCCAGGAACCGGAACTTGTTGGTCTGGGCATCATATTCAAGAGCCAGGCAGACGGTGCTGCCCACCTCAAAGTCCTCGATATAGGTGGTGCGGTAGCCTCCGTCCTGATACAGGCAGAGCTTTCCGTCACGTTCTGTCACTCCGATGGCGTAGAAAGACTGGCCCATCGATGTCAGGCCAGCGCGGGCATCGGCCAGACGGCTTACATCGAGAGTTACCGATATCAGGCTCTTCCAGCCCATAATCTTCTGGGTGATGATGTTGTGCACCATCATAAGGCTGGTGGAGCGCTGCGCCTTGATTGTGAGTCGTCCGGGATTCTCGGTTAGGCTCCAAAAGTCATTGTGCGGGTTATGGCAGAACTGCCACTGCGGGCTCAGGGTACCGTTTTCAAAGTGGTCCGATGTCTGCGGCAGGTGCGGTCCTTTGGATTTCTTGACCTTGGGGACTGTCCAGGAGGTTACCGGATTGCCTATGCCGTTGCCGTCCAGGTCCACTCCCATAAGCGGCCATCCGTCCTCCCAGCGCACGGGCTGCAGATGTACCACGCGGCCCATAGGGTTGGTCTCCTGGAAATGGTAGAACCACCATTCACCCTCGGGGGTATCCACCAGAGCGCCCTGGTGCGGGCCGTTGATGTTTGTGGGGCCTTGCTCCAGCACCACCTTGCGCTCATACGGGCCGTACAGGTCCTTGGAGCGGAGAACTGTCTGCCAGCCCTGGCCTACGCCGCCCTCAGGTATGATAAGGTAGTACCAGCCGTCCTTGCGCAGGAATTTGGTGCCCTCGGCCACCGGTCCGGTGTAGATGGTGTCGCCGTCATCCAGAAGTTCACGTCCGTCGGCACTCATGCGGTGCAGTATGATGGGTCCGGCTCCGTGTGCGCTTCGTCCCAGATAGGCGTTGCCCTTGTCATCCCATACGGGACAGGGGTCCTCCCATTTGGGTACGTCCTTTACTTGGCATAGGGGTTCCCAGGGACCTTCCGGTTTCTTGGCCGATGTCATGAACAGGCCCTCATCGGGGGTGCAGAAATAGACCCAGAACCGGCCGCCGTGGTAGCGGATGGAGGGTGCCCATGAGCCGCCCGAGTAGTGTCGGTTATCGTCCCATCCGGGCAGGTCAAACCGGCTGTAGATCTGTGTCAGGACAGTCCAGTTTACCAGATCATCGGACTCCAGTATCTGCATTCCCAGAAAATGGAAATCGGACGCCACCATATAATATTTCTTACCTACGCGGATTACGTCGGGATCCGAATAATCGGCGTTCAGAACAGGGTTGATGTAGGTGCCGTTGCCCTGGTCGCCCCACAGATACTGAACCGGATTCTGCGCTGCTGCGGATACGGCAAACAGCGCCGATATGGCCAGAACGGCCTTCCTAATCATTGATTGGACCATATGATTGAACTTTCGGTGTATGGCAAATATAGCAAAAAGCATTAACTTCGCGGTGCTATGAAAGAGTATCTTTTTACAACCAGTCTTGAGACCCGAGACTACGAATGCGACCTTCAGGGCGTAGTCAACAACGCCAATTACCAGCACTATCTGGAGTATACCCGCCATAAGTGGCTGCAGAGCCGCGGCCAGTCATTCCAGCAGTGGCATGAGAAGGGCATCGACGCCATGGTATCGGAAATAAACATAAAGTACAAGAGTCCGCTGCACGGCCAGGAGGAGTTCCTGTCATGCCTAAACCTGCACCGCGAGGGCGCCCGTTTCATTTTTGAGCAGGACATATACCGCAAGGCCGATATGAAACTGTGCATCCAGGCCACGGTTACCGTTGTCAGCGTGGTGAACGGCCGCCTGAGCAAGGGCGACGAGATTGCGTTCCTGCTGGAATCCTGATACAGACCGATACCGCCCGTAATGTTCCGCAAAGAGGATATAACCACCGTCCTGATGGATGTCGATGACACACTCCTGGATTTCAAGGAGTGCGCCAGGGAGAATGTGCGTAACTGCTTTAAAAAGAACGGCTTGGAATACTCTGATGAAATATTTGAGTTCTTCCTGAGCCGCAACATCATCCTCTGGAAACGCATCGAGGACGGCCTGCTTACCGTAGATGAACTGCACCGCACCCGTTGGGCCGGCATATTCCGTGACCTTGGGATTGAGGCCGATGGGCCCGCATTCGAACTTGATTTCATTGCCGGACTGCGCGATACATCGGTCCCGGTGGCCGGAGCGCATGAGGTGATGAAATATCTTCACGACCGGTACAAGGTCTATGTGGTTAGCAACGCATCCAATCTGCAGCAGTCCACACGTCTGGGCAAGGCAGGGCTGATGCAGTACGTGGACGGTATTTTCGGCTCGCTGGACATCGGCTTCAACAAACCGTCCCGCGAGTATTTTGACTATTGTTTCTCGCAACTGGGCGGCACCCGTCCGGATCAGACGGTAATTGTGGGAGACTCCCTCAACGCCGATATCAGCGGCGGCCAGGCATACGGTCTGCACACCATCTGGTTCAACATCCGCAGCGTGGAGGCATCGGCCCAGATCACACCCGACCACACAATCCGCTCACTCAGCGACCTCACCTCACTGCTCTAATCCCTTGCCAAAGTGTCCCACAAGCACCTGCGCGAGAGCCCTCTCTGGGGCCGATGAGCGTGGGACACACCCCCTAAAATGAGGGTATGTAACACAACGAACCCCGCTACAAGCTCTGTGGCGGGGTTCGTTGTGGGACACTTTGGCGAAAACAATTATTCAGCGCAAACGGCGCTGTAATAATTGTAGAAATCGCTCCACTTGTAGTAGGGGTAGCAGTCAGTGTCAAGCGGGAGCTGCACCTCGTAGCCGTTCTGCAGGCACTTGACCAGAATCTCGGGGTTCTTCTTGCTCTTGTAGAATATGAACTGCAGGTTGCCGGCCTTGCCGATCTGGAAATCCTGGAAATAGTACTTGAGCTGGCTGGCATCGGTCACGCCGCCCTTTGGCATGTTGATACCCATCACGATGTTGAGCGGGCCAAGGTTGGTGTCATGGCCGAAACGCAGGGATGCGATGTCATTGCATTCGCCGTCTATCACCAGCTTGGCCTGATCCAGAATGTCCTGAACGATGGGTTTCATCACGTTGATGTCCCTGTACCAGTTGCGGTATGAGTTCAGGTTGGTGCGCTCCCAGCCGGCGGTCAGTTCCTCGGGCTTGAAAAGACCTACCAGAAGTTCCTCATGGCCGATGCTTGGCAGTGAGGTGTACAGGTTCTTGAGGTTGCTGAAAATACGGCGGGGACTGCGTGAAAGGCCCTCGGTGCTGGTAAACAGACGGGCAATTATCTCATCGTTCGATGCCACCTGCGGGGTCTCGGGGTTGAAATTGGTCATATCAAGCTGTGCACTTGCACGCGGAGCCCTGACGCGGTAGGGGTTGTCATCGGCATCGGGCTTGACTCCGTGAAGGGTGGCTCTGGATGCCTGCTCGTAGATATCGATCTTGGGGTTGCACTGCACCATGGCCTGGCAGAATGCGCTCATGCTGATTATGCATCGGCCGGTAGTGGATGAAATGGCACGGATGGTACCGCCTTTCTTGAATACTTCCGGGAAACTCTCGTACATCTTGCGGGCAATGGCCTGATGCTGATCCCAACCTACGCGGGTGAGTTCGCCCATGCCGGCCATGAACTCGGGGTAGAGCGCCTTGTACTGAGTGTAGAACTTCTCGCCGTCAGGGGTGAGCAGATGCTTGTCGTGCGCCTCGGTCATGATGGTGTCCAACTCAAGATAAAGCGAGTTGTTCCAATAGTAACGCGAGCCGTGGCGTGCGTAATGGCTTATGTAGAAAGGTTTGTAACCCTTGGGCGCCTTGGTCAGGGCCGGTGCATCGAAAGTGTAAGGATAGTCAGTACCGTAGGATTTCTGGGGATTGGCCTGGATCTCCTCAAGTACGTTCATACGCTGGGCGTACGAGAATGCACATGTAAACAGCGCAATGGCAAGTAGGATTTTCTTCATTGTGATTGTTTTTGGTTAGCAGATAGTGCAAAGATAATACAAATCCTTTACCTTCGCATATCTAATTGCTTAACCTATGATTATAGAAAATGACCTCATATGTGCCGAGATTGATGTGCACGGAGCAGAACTTACAAGCCTCAGGAGAAAGGATTCTGACGAGGAACTGATATGGACCGCCGATAAGGATTATTGGGGCCGACATGCGCCCATGCTCTTTCCCATTGTGGGCAAGGTGTGGAACGGCCGGTACAGAGTGGGGGACAAGACCTACAGCCTGCCGCAGCACGGATTTGCCCGCGACCGCGATTTCAAGGTACTCTGTCACGACAAGGAGAGCATAGTGCTCTGTCTTGAGTCCGATGAGCAGTCACTCAAGGTCTATCCGTATAAGTTCCGCCTGGAGGCTACATACCGTCTTGAGGATAACACACTCATAGTTGAGTGGCGCATCAAAAACCCGGGTGACGGGCCGATGTACTATCAGATAGGCGCGCATCCCGGATTCAACTACCGCGATTTCAGTAAGGACGATCCCATTCACGGATACTTCCGCCTGACGCAGGGCGAGGAACCCATAAGCCGGTTAATCATAGGACAACTCACCGAGGATGGATACCGCAGCGACAGCGCCGGCATGATGGAACTGGACAGCGACGCAATGCTGCCTCTCACTCCCGGTCTTTTTGCAAATGACGCGCTGGTGTTGGAGGAGTATCAGTTGGATCAGGTGATTCTGTACGACAAGGAGTGCAACCCGTATATATCGGTACAGACCGATGAGGCTCCGGTGTGGGGTTTGTGGTCACCTCCCGGCAAGAACGCTCCGTTTGTATGCATCGAGCCCTGGATGGGTCGGTGTGACTACCAAGGGTATACGGGAGACATTTCGGGAAGGGACTATATCAATAAACTGGAGGCTGGGAAGAGCCAAACTTTCTGTTTTAGAATTTCAGCGATTTGAACAATTGGGGTCAGACCCCAATTGCACGTGGTTGACTCACCACGTGTCGCCGGCTTTAGCATGTGCAATTAGGGTCAGACCCCGATTGTCCAACAGCGTCTTCTACGATGGGTGTAGTGCTCAAAGTGCTTCCAGATATTCTGGACGTTGGCATTGTCCTCAAGCATGGGGCCGGTCTGGCAGTCTATGCCTCCGTGTGACTGGATGGCTTTGATGCCTTCGCGCAGGATGATGCACTCCACGCCTTTCTTCTGGTCCTCGGGACGCACGCCTATCATGTAGAAATCTATGTGCCGATGATCGTTCAGGTCACTCAGGACTTTAAGTGCGGAAAACAGCCCCAGTTTACCCTTGCTGGCCCGTATGCCGCGACTGATGGACGGGGCGATGAAGCCGAATCCGACCAGATCACCCGCCTGGTTCTGAACCATGAGCGAATACTCGGGGCGGCCTACCAGACCTATCAGATGCTCCATGTTGTCTATCTGCTTATCGGACAGGGGAACAACTCCGTGCAGTTTGGCAAAGGCCACGTTGATGATCTCCATGGCGCGGCGTACATAGGGGCGTACCTCCTTCATGTTGCGGAACTTCTTGATGGAGTAGCCGTAACGTTTTTCGGATATTTCGGCAATCTGGTCCATCTTGGGTGGAACCTGATCCGGAACAATTACCTTTGTTTCGGTCCAGTCCCACTTTTTGGTCAGACCCAGACGTTTCATGTGCTCAATGTAGTAGGGGTAGTTGTAGAGCGTGATGTACATATCCAACTGGTCGAATCCGTCCACCAGCATGCCCTGCTTGTCAAGGTTTGAGAATCCCAGCGGACCTACAACCTCGGTCATGCCCAGTTCTCGGGCCCAGGCTACAACGGTATCAAACAGTGCCTTGGAGACCTCAAAGTCATCAATGAAGTCAAAGCGTGTAAAGCGCAGTTGCTTTACGTTATCCTTCTGGTTGGCGGCACGGTTCAGTATGGCACCTATGCGGCCCACAATTTTTCCGTCCCTGTAAGCCAGCCACAGACGGCTGTCGGCATAACTGTATGCTCCGTTTTTCTTAGGGTTGAAGGTATCCATCTCATCGCCGATGAGCACGGGTACGTACATATCGCAGTTTCTGTAGAGGTCAATGGGGAACCTGAACAGTTTCTTTTTATCCTTATCGGTAAGGACTTCTTTAATTTGAATCATGGTTTTACCAGCAGAATCCAATTCCTATCAGATGTTTTGCGCTTCCAAGGTTCTCTGAAACCGGCTTTTCCCTGTTAATCATGTAACGGTACTGGTATCGGTATGAAAGGATGAAACGCCACTCACGGACGGCAAGTCCGATTTCAGGGGCGAATGCATTCATCCAGTGGTAACTCTCCACGAACTCCTGCTGGTCCTTTGACGAACTGGAGTTGGGGTTGTATGAAGGATTGGGTGTCTTTGAATAATAGCCGCCTCCCGCATAACTGAAAGGTGTCATCAGCACCCATATCTTGGGCACGTAGATGTTCTCGTTCGATGCATACAGGCGCAGTGTCCAACCTATGCTGAGCATAGCCTGATAAGCGGGTTTATCGGGAACGGTTATGGTGCTCGTGTTGTCCGGATTGAGAGTGTAGGGAGCCTCCTCAAGGTTGCCCGATGCAAGGTCAAACATACCCTTCTCAAGTCCCAGGGCCAGATAGGCGCTTGTCTTGTCGGGCTTGAGTGCGGCAAACATAAGACCTATGTTGCAGTCCTTGTCATAAATGTATGACAGAGAACGGGTATGGTTGTCTTGCTTGTAGCGCTTGTACTGAATGAACGCCAGGTTGGTACCGGCAGTTGCGGACTCCGGATTCTTCTGGGCAAGGGCATGCTCGTAGAGGTCTCGCGCCTCTTCATACTGTTTCTTCTCAAAGTATGCCTGTGCAACCTCCATGTCATGCTTGCTCACGCGGTTGAAGTTCTCGTTGGCGTTGAAATAGAGCTCGCGGATAATGTTGCATGAAGGGTTCTCGGTCATCATTCTGATGTAGAGCAGACGGGCGTTGTAGTAATCCTCCCTGTCCATGAGTTCCTGTGCCTGGACGGTCCATTTCTTGAGTGAGTCACACTTGGTGATATACTCGTCCAGATGGTTCTCATTCTCCTCAAACTCGGGGCACTGCTTGGCAATGCGGAACTGGTCTATGGCTGCGTCATACATACCTTCGGTCATGTAGTTGACACCCTCCTCGGTTGCTGTGTAGTAGAGGCTGCGCAGTTTGGAGTAGGGGTCCGATACCAGGAACTCCAGTTTCTCCTTGTCGCTCAGGTTCAGGGGAATGTAGTGCTTCTTGAAACCGTCGGCCACGATAGAGAGCTGGCGGCCCTTGAAGGAGGTTCCCTCCTCCTTGGTCTTGAAGACGATGCTGTAAACCTTCTCGGGACCCTCGGTGGTTACGCTCAGGTCAAGGTTGGCATCGTAGTTTGATGACAGGACAAGGTCAAACGGCTCCTGGCAGCGCAGTATCACCATTGCCTCGTGACGGTCACCGCAGGGGTATACTGACAACTCGGGAGTTATATTGGTAACTCTCAGGTCCTTGAGTTGGTTCTGTGCATTGGCGTTGAGAACCAGAGTGGCGGCAATGAGTACCGTCAGGACTTTTGCGTATCTCATATAGGTCTTAAAGATTTAGATGCTGAACATGTCAAGTGAGAACACCTCCTCGCGCGGCAGCGGCTTGCCGTTGTACTTGTCGGGCTGCCATGTGCGTACCTGGATGGTGGGGTTCATCTCATCCTCAAAGTTGATCATCAGGAACAGGTAACCCACATCGCTGTAGTTGGATGAGTTCCAGTGCTGCTTCAGGGTGACACCGAATATGTCATCACGCTTGGGGTGACGCATAACTTCAATCTCATCGAACACAAGGTTGATGTAACTGTTGTTCTTGAAACATCTCTTAAGGTTGTTGATGTACTCCTCCTTTGTTGACTTCTGATACTGGATCTGCTCGTTGTTGAGTGACTTTGCGGTCAGGTCCTGCTTCTTCTTGTCAATCTTGACCACCTTACCGGTAATGATAAGGGCGTTGTCGCTGAACACGTTGTTGATATAATCTATGTCCTTGCGGTTATAGGCGGTACGGAAGTTCTCCACAAAATCAATTATGGCCTGGCGGCGGTGGAAATCCTTGACGCTGATCTGAGCGTTGATTACATCCAGATAGCGGTGCTCCTCGAGCGCGATCATGATATTGTCAATCTGACCCTGCTGGTTGAAGCAGATAACCAGTTCCTGTTCGCAGTTGTCATCATCGGCCGCAAGCAGGGTTATAGGCACGTTACGCACCTGTACGGTTCCGTTCTGCATGGAGATACCCTTCTCGGTAACCTGTGATACCGGGCACATCATTGCGCTCGATGCCCACATTTCGTCCAGGCATGTGCGGCCGTCCTTGGTAAAGAGAGCCTCATCCTCCTTTTCAAGTTTTATCTTTGACTTGCCGGAGATGACGGTTGAGTTCAGAGCCGATAACAGTTTGGAAGTGCTCTTCTCAATGTTGGCTTTCAGAGTGGCGTCAGATACGCCGTCCTGAACGCTGAAGCGTACTACATCCAGTTGTGCATTGGCTGACACTGCAATCAGTGCGAGTGCTGCCGTGAATAGAAAAAGCTTTATTCTCATAATGGTTTATTATTTTTCCTGAAACAGATTCTTGATGTTGTGCTGCGGAATGAATGTTGAGAGATCAGCCTTGAGGGTGACCTCGGAGTTGCCGTTCAACTGCTCGGGAGTGAAACTCAACGAGAGTATGTGAAGGTAGTTGTAGACCGGATGGAACATTGCCAGCAGGCATTGGCACCGGTCCCCGTCGCGTCCCATGTCACCGGTGTAGAACCGGAATCCCTGCTGCTGCAGATAACCCAGAAGCAGGTTCATGGGAATCTTGAACTTCTTTATCTCACGGTTGTAGGTGTGAGGGGTGACGTTCAGGGTTATTCCCAAAAGATGTCCCGGAGCGGCGGCACCCATCAGGATGTTGCGCATGGACTCTTCAGGGTATTGAGCCGGATCCCACAGAAGTTTGCGGTCAGAGGTGTAGAACACGTCATTGCGCAGTGAGTCAATCATATAGCAGTCACCTCCTATGGCCAGTAATCCGTTATCGGTCCTGCTGAAGGAGTTTGATTCGGGCAGGCTCTGCCTGTATGTGCTCCTGTTGGATGCCAGCTCATTGATAAGACGCTCCTCATGCTCCTTCTTGTCAAACTGGAACAGCAGGTCGCGGCTGGCGGGAATGTAGATGTGCAGGGTGGCATCGGTGGTATCACGCATGAACATGTCAATCTCGTTGCCTCCGGTTGTTATCTGGACCGATGACAGGGCGTTTATTACGTTCAGCGCCTTGTCCAGGCTGTTGAAACTGCCTGATCCCAGCGGATATCCGCCCAGAACTATGCGGACACCGTACTCCTTGAGCAGGCTGTTCTGCGATGAGGTTGTCTTGCGGAGCAGCAGTTCAACCCACAGACGCTCCACGAAACTGATGATTACGGGATCGTAACTCTTGCGTATGCCGTCAGAGAAGAGCAGGGCTCCCAGTTGTTCGGTGATGCCGTTATCGGACTGAGTGTAGAACATGACCGTGCTGCTCAGTTCGGGACATCTGAACTGTCCGGACTGGGGGACAACGCTCATGGGCATACTCTCTAACATTCTGGCTATGCGCTCAGGAGTCTTTATCTCAAGACTTTCCTGTGCGTGAAGGGGCAGTGACGCCGCCAGCAGTACAACAGCCAATAATACTCTCAGTCCTTTTGTCATATCATATGCTTGGGAATCCGTACAGGGTAAGCACGTCACGCCATACGTTGTTCTTTACGTAAAAGTAACTGCGTCTTACCTGCTGTGCCATATCAATGTCGCGCTCAACGCCGATTCCCCAGTAATAGGCAACGCTGAGTTCGTCAATAGCCTCGATTGAACCGGCGTCAATAGCCTCAATCAGGGAGTGAATATACTTGTTGTAGTCCGATGCCACTCCAAGTCCGCTCTTGTAGGCCAGGGCAATCTGCCAGTAGGCATCGGCATAACCCTTCAGGGCAGCCTGCCTGAAGCACTCCAGTGACTTGTCCAGGTCACGTGACTTGATCACGCCCTCCTTGTAGGCCTTGCCCAGACAGTACAGGGAGTAGGCGTCACCCTGCTGTGCACCCTTGTCGTACTCGGCTGCAATCTCCTCAGGGTCAGAGTTTCCGCTTGCCAGGATGTCACCGTTCAGACCGTAAACGTAGGGGTTGTATGCCATCAGCATGGTGCTCATGTGGCTGTCGGAGAGTTCGCGGAACTTCTTGCGCTGCATGCGCATGGGGTAGTGCTTCTCGTCGATTGAGAGGTTGTAGTAGACCGGAATCAGCCATGCGCTTGCACGGATGCAACCCAGGTCGGCCAGTTTCTGCATCTGCACGATGGCCTTAGTCAGACGGTCCAGGTCATCGGCCTTTTTGCCGATACCGGCTCCGTAGTAACTCATGTATGCCAGCGGGAAGAGTTTGTCGGGATCGTTGGCGGTCTCCTGCTCCAACTTGGTGTACATGGCGCGGTACAGGGCGTTCTCCTGAATGTTGCTGCTGTAGGTATAGGGCTTGTATTTGTCAGGGACGCGGAACATATGGAAACTGCGCTCCTCGATCACCTTGTCACGTGTGCCGTCGGCTGTGGTGTGCCGCTCGCTGACTATGTAACTGCAGGCCAGAACGTTTGCAGTGACGCTCTTGAGTGAGAAGTTGATTGTGGTCTGGAACTTCTCATTGGATATCTTGCGGCTTGCATAGTTGAGCAGTGTGCTGCCTACGCGTGATGCCAGCGCACCGAACGGGATGAACAGCGACAGACCGTCCATGACGTCACGGCCTATGGTGGCTACATTGGGCTTGTCCTTCTTGCGCAGCGCAAAGGTGAAGTCAAAACTCTCTTCAGAGAAGTCGCCGCGGATGGCGCTTCCTATGAGTTCAGTGGCGTCAAAGTCGGCACCGTCGCTTGACCAGATGCTCTTGACTGCGTTCCATGAGGATTTGAACATGCTGTTCTTCTTGTCCAGGAACAGGCCCGATTCCTCATCCAGCATTGCTGACAGGCTGCTTCCCATCTGCTCAATGTCTATGATGATGAACTCGCGTCCGGTCTCCTCGCTGAAAACTGATGACGCCCATCTGCCAATCAGGTCGCTCTTGGACTCGAATGAGCGCTTGGGGGTAACCTTGGCTGTATACTGTGCGTCGCGCTTAAGGCGCAATTCGTTCACTACGTCGGGATGGGGGCTGAACAGATACGGGGTAGAGCAGTCGGGCTTTACCTCTGTAGCCGATGCCTTCTCAACCATATTGTCGGCCTGCTGCTGGATATCCCGGGTTATCTCGGGCTCGGGCTCAGGCTCCGGTTCGGGTTCAGGCTCAGGCTCCGGCTCGGGCTGGGCTTGTACAAGCAGCGGCTCTTGTTCCTCAGGTTCGGGCTCCGGCTCCTTTGTGTTGGCCGATGCCACCAGCGCGGAAAGGTCAAACAGTGAAGTTGCCGATGTGGTTATGGTGGCCGATGTGCTTACGGTTTCCGTCTGGGCGGTCTCTGCCATAAGTTGATCAAACTGCTCCTGTTCCTGCTCCTCAAAACTCTTTACCTCAAGTTTCTTCTCCAGTTCCTTCATGCGGGGAGTGACCTCGGAGAGTTTCTTGTCATCCATCTCCAGGCTGACATAGGTGCGGTACATGACCAGCGCCAGTTCCTGCTCGCCTGCATCGTCATATATCTGAGCCATGCGCAGATAGGTGTCGGGCAGTTTGGGATACATGGCTGTGATCTCCTCACACAGCGCAATGGCCTCGGCATCTTTGCCGCTGTTATGCAACTGGGTGATCTGGTAGTACTTGCGCAGCAGCTGACCGCGGGTCATCTGAGCGCTTGCTTGGGCTGTCATGACCAACAGCGCCAGCGTCAATGCTATCTTGAAGAAACGCTTCATGTGAATCATTTGAATATTGACCAGACAAGGCCGCGCTTGTCATAGCTGAATGATTTGAACTGCTCGGGGAACTCGCGGGTCATCTGGCGTGACATCTCCTTTGCAGCGGAGTGGAGCACCTGGTTCTTGTCCCTTCCTGCAGGTGACAGATACTGGAAGTTGTCAATGGTGTACTGGAACAGTTCCTTGTCTGATGCCTTCTCCTTGACCTGTACGCTCATTGCGGCGCTGTACTGGTCAATGGGCCACTTGGCCTTGGGATCGGCTCCGGCCTCAAGCATGATGGCGGGTTTGGCCACAAGTATCAGGTCGGCCTTGGAGTCGTCATCGACTATTATCAGGTCCTTGCGGGCCGATATCAGTTCGGTTACGGCCTTCTGGGTTGCTGAATCCTGAGGCTGCACATGCAGGCTGATGTAGTTGTTGGGGTCAAACAGTTTTACGGTGGCCTTTGTGGATTTCAGTTTGTCGGCCTTTGAGGTGAGCTGCTTGAACACATATGTCTCGGGCAGTCCGTAGATGCCGTCCTTGTCAAGTGAGATGGTGATTTCCTGCTCGGCCTCATCGGCGGCCTTTACGATTGAGAATGCGGCCTCGCCGTTATCATCGGTCATGAAGGCTCCGTCGGTGGTTCCGGGATATTCTATCACGATACCCAGTTTCCTGACGGGAGTGCCTTTCTGCTCAACCTTTACCTTGAATGTGGCGGGAACGGCCTCACCGGCAACGGCGGGAATCTCGTTTACAGAGCAGGTCAGGGTGATATCGTCATAGACGCTTATGTAACTCTTGTAGATGCTTGAGAAAAGGTCTACGTTCTCATAGTCGTACTTGATCTTGTGCTGTGTGTAAATGAGCGGGTGTATAAGGTTGAGCGCCTCGGTGAAGGTTTTGGCGGCGTTGAACAGCATACCGTCCTTCTGGTATGACATACCCAGTTTCCACATTGTCTCTGCCTGGCCGCAGATGCTGTCCTCAAGTGATTTGAGGCGTGCTTGGCAGTCCTTCTCGGTGATGGAGTAGTAGCACCAGTACTCATCGTCGTTTTCCCATTCGCCCTGCTTCTTGAGCAGCGGGGTGGCAAAGACGCGGTCAATGAATACGTCGTCAAACGATTGGTTTGATGAGGGTGCGTACTTTTCCTGAACTATCAGGTCACCCAGCAGGGAGTTGGGGTCAACGGCCAGATGCATTTCCTTCAGGATGGCCTTCTCGGCCTCACGGCGGCCGCTCTCCTTGTACTTCTCGTTAAAGAACAGCTGTGATACGATAATTGACGACGCGGTACTCTCGGTCTGCTCGCCGCTGGGGCTCATGGAGCGCTTGGGTACGCTTACTATACCAATGTAACTGCCTTTTACCGTGGGCGCTTTTGTGACCCATGCGGGTTTCTTGGCTGTTGAACTCTTGCTCTGTGCGTAAACTTCTGAGGGGGCCGATGACAGCAGCAGTGTGGCAATTGCTGTCAGGATTATAGCATTCGTCTTTTTCATTAACCGGTTTGTTTGAAAACTTAGGATGCAAAAATAAGTAAAAAAAACGTAAACAGAGAAAAATGTACGCGCATAAAAGGGTTAAAAAAACATCCCGTCACGCGGTGTGGCGGGATGCTCCTGAAAAGTTCTTTACAATATGGCTGCCTGGGGAGAGATGTCAGAATGATGTGCTTATACCTATCATGAAGGGGTATGTCTGAACGGGGTCGTCATCCAGGAAGAGGCTGGTGAAAGAGTAACGGGCTGTGATGCCGAAATCGTTGATGCCTATTCTTGCCACGGCGTTCAGACCCAGGGGGTTGACGTTGATTCCCTTTGTCACGGTCATGCGCTCGTCGTCTTCGGTCACGTCAACTTTTGATACGTCTCCGAAACGGTACTCAATCTCAGGACCTACCGCAATGAACGGTCCGCGTCTGGAAGCGGAACTGAGCTCCAGGCAAAGGGGTACGCGGAGGCTCCAGTAGCGCAGGTAACCCTGTTTTACGGTGTTGCCCTCAAAGGTTCCGCTATAGAGGTCTATCTTCTTGTCCAGGTTTCTGGCGGTGTAGTTGAGATACTGTCCGCCGTCAATCCAGTAACGTGAACGTGTTATGTAGAGAGCGGTGTTTATGCCTATGTTCTTTGTCATGTGGTAACCCCACTGTCCTACGGCAAATCCAAGCTCGAATCCCTTGCCCACTTTCTGCGGAAGTTCCGGGGTTATAACACGCGGATCATCGGTTGTTAGCATATTTATTCCCAGATAGAAATCAGGGGTGTGACCAGGACCGTAGTAACGGTAAGATTTGCTTACATTTTTCTGTTCTTTCTTACTTACGGGCTTTTTGTCGGACTTGTTGCCATCCTCATCTACTATCTCATAGTATTCGGCACCCACAAGTGCGTCGTAGAAGTTGTGGGCAAAGCGGCGTGCCCAACCTTCCTTGCGGCCTACCTGGCCATATTCATCATATTCGTAATGTCTCTCGGACTGTGCAAACGCGGGAACTGCCAACAGAGCTGCTACTACCGCAATCAGATACTTTTTCATCATGTTTGAGTAATTCTTTTGCCTAATAGACGCAAAAGGTCCGGATTTGTTGGTCCGGACCCTGATATTTTTTCAATTATTTTCCGGAAAAGTACTCCAGAGCCTCTCTGTAGCCGTCAAAACCTTTGCCTTTTATCACTTTTGAAGCGTAAAGGGAGACAAAAGAGTGGCGGCGGAACTCCTCACGTGAGTCAACATCACTCAAGTGAACCTCGACGGTGGGGATGGCCACAGCTTTGAGCGCATCCAGGATGGCAACGCTTGTGTGGGTGTAGGCTGCAGGGTTGATCACGATACCGTCAAACACTCCGTACGCCTGCTGGATCTTATCCACTATGGCGCCCTCATGGTTGGACTGGAAGCACTCCACCTGGAGACCCATGTCCAGACCGTTCTCCAGCACGAATGTCTCAAGAGCCTTGTAATCCCTGCTGCCGTATATTGCCGGCTCGCGCAGACCCAGAAGGTTCAGGTTGGGACCGTTTATGACAAGAATCTTTTTCATGCCGCTAAGTTAGACAATTTCCTGATATGTGCCGAAATACTTGAACTGCTCACCGCAATGGTCAAGTTCGGATATAAGTGATGCGAACTTCTTGTCATAGATGGAGAGCTCAATGTCAAAGTAGAACATGAACTCAAAGTCGCGGCCCGGGATAGGGCGTGACTCCAGTTTTACAAGGTTGGCGCCGGTAGCGTTGAACTTGCTCAGAACAGAGAACAGCGTACCGGGCTTGTGGCTCATCACCATCATGATACTGGTGCGGTTGGCTCCCGGATAGATGCGTGCGTTCTTGGCTATGCAGATAAAACGGGTATGGTTGCTGTCAAAGTTCTGGATATCCTGAGCCAGTACCTCCATGTTGTACAAATCAACGCAGCTTTTGGATGATATGGAGGCCGATGCCCGGTTGGGATCCTTGGCAACCCTCTGGGCGGCCATGGCGGTGTTATCGGACGGGATTATCTCTACATCCTTGAGGGCGGCCAGGAAGTGTGAGCACTGACCGATGGCCTGCGGGTGGGAGTAGATGGTCTTGATATCCTGGAAACGGGCGCCCTTGGCAGCCAGCAACTGGTGGTCAACACGTACGCGTGTGCTGCGTACTATGTGTACGTTATATCTTACCAGCAGGTCATAGATCTCATTCACAGAACCTGCGGTGGAGTTCTCAATAGGCAGGATGCCGTACTCGCACAGACCGTCGGTAACCATGCGGATAACACCCTCAAAGGTGTTGTTGAACATGATCTCGGGCACCTCAAAGAGTTTCTCGGCTGCAATCTGGGAGTATGCCCCCTCACGTCCCTGGCAGGCTACCACGGCGCGCTTGGGGAACGGGGCGGGATCGGCATTGATCAGGCCTGAGATTGCCTTGTAGAGAGGGGAGTCCTTCTCCTTGTACATAGCCTCATAAGCCTTGCTCACGTCAAACATTGAACGGTAAAGTACCCGTCCGAAATCCTCCAAATCCTCGGGCAACTGTTTGGAAATGCGTGCCAGCACCTCGCGCTCGCGTGAACTGCTGCTCACGGGTACATCATGGCTGCGTTTGTATTCGCCAATCTCATTGACTACGCTCATGCGCTCGGTGAAGAGACGGCAAATCTCATCATCGATAGAGTCAATCTTGTTTCTGTAATCTGTAAGGTCCATATGGTATTTATTGTTGTTTCAGAACTATGCCTCCCAGTGCGTTGTAATCATCAAAGAAGGCGGGGTATGACTTGGCGGTGCACTCGGCATCGCTTATGGTAATCTTTACATTCTTGGCCGATGCCAGAACGGCCGCAGCCATGGCCATGCGATGGTCACCAGACGGGTCGTAGGTACAACTGCGTGCCGGACCACCGGTAACGGTAAGGGTATTGTCCGATGCAAACGCATATATGCCGGCCATACCCAGCAGTTGCAGTATGGACTGCACGCGGTCACTCTCCTTAATGCGGAGACGGCGGATGTTGTCAAAGATTGTAGTTCCCTGGGCTGATGATGCTGCAACAGCCAGAATGGGAACCAGATCGGGGATATCTGCGCAGTCAATCTGTGCTGCGGTCAGGCTTGACGGGCGTGCGGTAACCGTATTGCCTGCAGTTGCGATATCGGCACCCATCTTACGGAGCACGTCAACGATACGGCGGTCACCCTGGGCAGAGCACTCGTAGTTGAGACCGGTGCAGGTAACGGGTTTGCAGCCTGCCACGCCTGCTGTCAGCCAGAATGCTGCGGCCGACCAGTCGCCTTCCACTGCAACCTGTGTGGCCGGGGTGGTGAACTCCTGACCGCTGGGTATGATGTAACCATCGGTTGTGGACTGTATCTCTATTCCGAACTGCCCCAGTGCATTCAGGGTAAGTCCTATGTATGATGCGCTCTCCTGCTTGCCGGTAACAGCAATTTTGCTCTGTATTCCGGTAAGCGGCAGGGCCATGAGCAGTCCTGAGATGAACTGTGACGATACGCCGCCGTCAATGGTGTAGAGTCCTGCGGGCAGGTTTCCGCTGCACTTGAGCGGCATATGGCCGTTCTCTGTCATCTTTACGCCGTGGGCGGTCATCTCCTCATAAAGGGGTGAGAGGGGACGTTCCGGCAGACGGCCCTGGCCGATGAATGTGGCATCGGCCCCCAATGCGGCTGCTACGGGCAGCAGGAACCTCAGGGTTGATCCGCTCTCGCCGCAGTCCAGCGTGGCGCCTTTGCGGACCTCCGTGATGGGCTGGACGCTGAACTTTCCGTCAGCGTATGTGATGTTTGCGCCCAGGGCGTTAAGGCAGTTCATGGTTGCCTCCATATCGCGGTTCACGCTCTGGCAGACAATTGTGCAGGGCGCATCAGAGAGTGCTGCGCATATGAGCAAGCGGTGGGCTACCGATTTTGAAGGCGGCACCTGTACGTTTCCTGATACTGCTCCCGATACCTCCAGAATCATAATCCTGCCTTTTTCATCAGTTCAAGTACCTGCACGGCAGGCATCTTCTCAAGAGTGCACGCGCCAATCTGCTTGGGCAGCACAAGTGTAATGTCGGCTCCGCTGCGTTTCTTGTCAGAAAGAATGACGCTGTAGAGTTCATCGGCCCTGAAAGGACATCCGGTCTCAAAACCGTAGTCTTTAACTACATTGGTTATCACGTCTGTGTAGTCAGTGAAACCGTAAACCTTTGCCACCTTTGCGGCAATTATCATTCCGCGGGCAACGGCGCTTCCGTGAGTTATGGTAAAGCCGCTCAGCTTCTCTATTGCATGACCGAATGTGTGGCCAAAGTTGAGCAATCCGCGAAGGCCTTTGTCAAATTCATCCTGCTCTACAACATCACGCTTAATCTCAATGCAGCGTGCAATCACCTCCTTGATGTCAAAACTGTTTGGCTTTGCAACCGTATAGAACAGCTTGCTGTCCAGTATGATACCGTATTTTATAACTTCGGCAAAGCCGTCACGCAAAACCGAGGGGTCAAGGGTCTTAAGGTTCTCAGTGTCCAGATAGACCAGAGCGGGCTGGTGGAATGCGCCTACCAGGTTCTTGCCGGCGCTGATATCGACCGCAGTCTTGCCGCCTACCGATGAGTCAACGGCAGCCAGAAGGGTGGTGGGAACCTGGATGTAAGGGATGCCGCGCAGGTAGATTGCGGCTGCGAATCCGGCCATATCGCCAACTACACCGCCGCCCAAAGCCAGCACCATATCGGTACGGGTAACCTGTGCCTTGACCATGCAGTCTATGAATGCGGTCACGTTATCAAGGGTCTTGCTCTGCTCGCCGTTGGAAATCACATGGGCTACGGTTCTGAAACCGGCCGCCTGGAGAGAATCCGTTACGGTCTTGCCGTAGAGCGGGAAAACCTTGTCGTCGCTCAGGATGGCTACGGTGCAGGGCTTGAAACGCTCTGCTGCTGCCTTGCCTATGCCGCTCAGACCACCCTTGCTGATGAGGATGTCATAAGTGCCTGATGCACGGACGGTGATTTTGGCTGTTTCCATATCAGTTCTTTTCTGAGAGTTCCTTTGCTATGCGTCCGTCACGCAACAGTGCGCACAATGTCGGGGCGTCATCGGCCTCCATGGCATCGGCGTACTGCGTGAGGTTGTCAATCAGGGTATGTATCTCGCGCAGAAGGTTGTCCTTGTTCTCCAGGAACAACTCTGTCCACATATTCTCGTTAAGCCAGGCCACGCGCGTGAGGTCACGGAAACTGCCTGCGCTGTAGCCCTTGTGCTGCTGGGCCGACGGGCTCTTGATGTAGGCGTTGGAGACCACGTGGGCCAGTTGTGATGTGAATGCAATCATGCTGTCATGCTGCTCTGGGGTGGTGAATACCACGCGTTTTAACTGCATGGGGTCAAGCAGATGCTTTATGCGGTCCAAAAGCTGGATGTCATCATGTGTGGGCGGGATGATTATCATGGATGCGTTCTGGAACATTGTGGCGCGTGAGTTCTTGTAACCCGACAGGTGTGTTCCGGCCATGGGGTGACCGCCGGCGTAGGTGAATCCGTACATGGCGGCGGCTTTCATTCCGCACTCCACTATCTTGCGCTTGGTTCCGCAGTCATCGATCACGATTGTGCTCTTGGCAATCTCCGGAGCGTGGGCGTTTATCCAGCCGCATGCGGCATCGGGCGTAACTGCTATGTGGATAAGGTCACACTTCTTTATGTTGCTGCTGTCCAGCACTGCATCCAGAGTGCCTTCCAACTGTGCAAAACAGCTTACCGACTCGTTCAGGTCATAGCCGTAAACCGTCCAGCCGGCCTCCTTGTATGCCTTGGCCAGCGAACCGCCTATCAGACCCAATCCTACAACTGCTACAATCATCTTGCTCTGTGTTGGTTTACAAAAGTACTCAGATTATTTGTTTCAAGGCGTTTACTTTACGGGCAACCTCGTCAAACTGCGCAGGTGTGAGTGATTGTGCACCGTCGCAGAGGGCGTGGGTGGGATCGTTGTGCACCTCTATTATAAGGCCGTCGGCACCTGCTGCAACTGCTGCCAGACTCATGGACGGAACCAGACGTGACTTGCCTGTGGCGTGGCTGGGGTCAACTATGATGGGCAGGTGTGAGAGTTCCTTTACAACGGGTATGGCACTCAGGTCCAGCACGTTGCGGGTGTAAGTATCGTAACTGCGGATACCGCGTTCGCACAGTATGATGTTCTCGTTACCGCCGGCCATGATGTACTCGGCACTCATGAGCCACTCCTTGATGGTGCTTGAAAGACCGCGCTTGAGCAGGATGGGCTTGCGGGTGCGGCCCAGGGTTTTGAGCAACTCAAAGTTCTGCATGTTGCGGGCGCCTACCTGGATAAGGTCTACATCCTCAAACAGGTCCAGGTGTTTTTCACTCATAATCTCTGTAACTATGGGCAGTCCTGTCGCCTTACGGGCCTTACGCAGCAGTTCAAGACCATCGGCACCCATTCCCTGGAAATCATACGGGCTGGTGCGGGGTTTGAAGGCTCCGCCGCGCAGAAGTTTTGCACCCGATGCCTTAACGGCCTGTGCAATGGCTGTTATCTGCTCCTCGGACTCAACAGAGCAGGGACCTGCTATCATGGCAAAGTTGCCGCCGCCAATCTTGACTTTGTTCTCACCTTCACCTATCTCTACGATTGTGTCGGCGGGGTGGAAACGGCGGTTGGCGCATTTGAACGGCTCGCTGATGCGGGTGACTGACTCTATGATGTCCAGGCCGCTCAGCAGGTCGGGGTCAATCTTGCTGGTATCACCAATCAGACCTATTACTGTCTGGAACTGTCCTTCACTGATATGTACGTCTACTCCCTGGCCTTTGATCCAGTTGATAAGGTTTTTCTTTTGAGTCTCTGAGACTCCGGCTTTAAGTACTGCTATCATAGTTTTATGTGTTTGTTTACGTATCAAAAAAGAGCCCGAATCATTGATCCGGGCTCTCTGTTATCTTGTCTGTTAGTATGCATACAACAAATTACCCGGCTATTGTCTGGTAAACCAAAAGTAATAGAAGTATGCGTTGATTGCTTTCATTCTGGGCGCAAAGGTAAACAACATTTCAACATATTGTCATCCGGGAGCCAATTTTTTTCTGTTTGCTATTATTTGAAGATGAGCTGAGCAAACTGGTAGAGGCTGCGGCGCCAGGTGTGCCACTCGTGGGCGGTGCCCTCCGATATGTAACCTACGGCCTTTACTCCCATGCCGTTAAGAGCCTCGGCTGCCTCCATAACCCTGGGGTTCTCCTTGCTGCCGGAACTCATAAATACCAGCTTGGCGGTGTTCTTGAAACCGTTTGCACCGTTCACGTCATCGGGGCTGATGGTACCGCCGCTGAACATACCTATGTATCCGAACTTGGTGGGGTTGGCCAGTGTGA
>JAFXMB010000103.1 GCA_017530735.1 Bacteroidaceae bacterium
CGCAGGCGTTCTTGCCATCGGTTCCGGTTACGCGGCTGTGAAAATAACCTTTCGCGCCCACGGACAATCCGTTCGCCCCGTCTGCCCGTAATCCGCCAAAGTGTCCCACGCGCATCGGCCCTGTGGGGCTTGTGAGTGGGGTTGGTGTGGGACACACCCCCTTGGAAGGGGGTATGTAACACACGCACCTGCGTCAGAGGATACTCTCGCGGGGGTGAGTGTGGGACACTTTGGCAAAAAAAAGGAACGGGTCCGAGCCCCGGCGGCGATTGCAACAGTTTTGCAACGCCTGTTTGTTGGTTTGATATACTGCCAATGTTTACATTTGCCGCAGAAACAACAAAGGATATGAAAAAGCATTTGGTTTTACTTTCTGCAGTGTTGCTTGTACAAGCTGTTGCCATATCCGTATTTGCACAGCAAAAGCCCAATGCCGGTGATATTATCTCCGGGATTGTTACTGATAGCATCAATCCTTTAATGGCGGTATATATCACAGAACTGGATTCGGCAGACCGTGTTGTAGCATACGCATATACTGATCTGAAGGGTGAGTTCTCATTCCGTCTTGTCAATCCGGCTGACAGAATTCATTTCAGTTTTTATCGGAAAGAACGGATCATTCTCCCCATAGATAAGGCCTTCTTTGAAATCAGGATGGAGGATGATAAGAACTTGCCGCCTGTAAGTTGGGAGGATCTTATACCGTTAGGTCCAGGTCCCGTTATAAATGAGGTTCCTTCAATATTAGGTGATTTCCCTGATACAGTCAAGCCCGTTCTCCCCGTCCGCCTCTAATCTGCCATATACACTGTTATGAAAATAAGTAAGATAAGAATCTTGATTGCCAAAGGGTGGTACGTGGCGGTATGGTGCGTATCTTATTCTTTGTTTACATTGATGAGCGGTTTTGCATCGGCTCAGGTACAGACCGTTACGGCTGTGTCTGGTCAGGATACGATCAAGGCAGGAGATATGATTACGGGCACGGTTTCAGACAGCGAGGGGCCTATGATGATGGTAGGCGTTACAGAGAGGGATTCGGCCAACCGAATTGTTGCCAATTCCGTAACAGATAAAGAGGGTAATTTTTCTATCCGTATTGTCAATCCGTCAGACAGGTTGCAGATTATATATCCGGGTTATGAGGTGGTTGATACAGAGATTAACAGTACCCACTATGTCATCAGGATGAAGGAGGATGAGTTTTTTCCTCCTGTTGAAATTGTTGCTGAGCGTATCACGGAACAAACTATGTATGGTCCGATACCGCTTAAGTCTAAACCTCTGCTTGTATTGAATGGCAGAATCATAACCAGGGGAGACCTTGCATGGAGAGGCATAGACGCTACAAAAACAGTATTTACCAAGAGAGAGTTGGCACGTATTTTTGGAATCAAAGCCCGAAAGATAAAGGAATATAGAGTCCTGCATGATATCACGGCAATTCATAAGTGGGGGACTAATGCATGGTATGGAGCGATTGAAGTGGATACCAAATAATAATCCGCCAAAGTGTCCCACGCTCATCGGCCCTGTGGGGTTTGTGAGTGGGGTTGGTGTGGGACACACCCCCTTAGAAGGGGGTATGTAACACACGCACCTGCGTCAGAGGGTGCTCTCGCGGGGTGAGTGTGGGACACTTTGGCAAAAAAAGGAACGGGTCCGAGCCCCGGCGGCGGGCACAAGAAAAGGGAGGTCACAAAAACCTCCCTTTCCTGTACCCAGAGCCGGGGTCGAACCGGCACGGGTTGCCCCACTGGTGTTTGAGACCAGCGCGTCTACCGATTCCGCCATCTGGGCTTGGTGTCAAAACCGCCGCGAAGGTACAATAATTTGATGAAACTAAGGGTAATGCCGGGGATTTTTTTGGTTTTGCGCTATTTTAACGGCTAAACGCTTGGATGAGTCCAAATATGCAATATCTTCGTAGCAGACGTAAAAAAGGTACTATGTTAGGACAAGATAATTTCTGCGTTGTGCTGGCGGGCGGATTCGGAACGCGGCTTTGGCCTTTGAGCCGCAAGGGTATGCCCAAACAGTTTCTGGATTTCAACAACAACGGACGTACATTGCTCAAGGAGACCGTTGAGCGAATGAGAAAGATATTTCCCGAGGAGAACATCATAGTTTCTACCAACCTGGATTTTTATGAGGATGTTTGTGGCCAGTTGCCGGACCTGAATCCCAAGCAGGTGCTGCGCGAGCCGGTCATGAAGGGAACTGCGCCCAGTATCACGCTTGCATCGTACCACATCCGCGACATCAACCCCAACGCCAATATGCTGGTGGTTCCGTCGGACCTTGTCATCAAGGATGAGGCCCCTTACATTGATGTGATAGAGAAGGGTATGTCTTATGTGGCCGATAACGACTGCATTCTGACGGTGGGAATCAAACCCACACGCCCCGAGACGCGGTTCGGATATATCCAGATGGACGAGAAGGTGGCCGATGGCATTTACAGCGTGCGTACGTTTACCGAGAAACCCGAGGAGTCTTTTGCAAAGGTGTTCGTGGACAGCGGCGAGTTCTACTGGAACTCCGGTATTCTGATGTGGAACGTGAATACGTACATAGAGATTGCCAAGACATACCTGCCGGATATGATCCAGCAGTTCAACCGCATATATGACACAAAGCATAACCGGGATGAGAGGCGCAGCCTGCTTTACTCGGTTTACGAGGCATTCCCACGTATATCAATTGATTATGGTATACTTGAAAAGACCGATAAGGTATGCATGACCATAGGTGATTTCCGTTGGAACGATATTGAGAGCTGGGACCTGCTGTATGACTATTGTGCCAAGGATGCCGACGGTAACGTACTGGGTATGTACAATTACCAGGTTTATGACTGCCATAACAGCATGTTCCTGTGTAACAAGGATAAGAAACTGGTTGTGATTGACGACCTTAGTGATTTCCTTGTGGTTGATACCGATGACGTGCTGGTTATTTGCCGGCGTAACAACGAGACGGACTTTAAGAAATATATTAATGACGCCATGATCAAGTATGGCGAAAAGTACTCTTAAATGAGTAAAGGTGTAAAGATTCCGGGACTCCTGGCTTTGAGTCCCATTCTGGTTTTTCTGGTTGTCTATCTGGTCTCGTCGCTTCTGGCGGGTGATTTTTACAGGGTGCCGGTTTCATCGGCATTCCTTATAGCGTCGGTCTATGCTATAGCTATAACTCCCGGAAAACTGAGCAGGCGTGTCAATATATTCTCGGAGAGTGCCGGTCACTGGAACATCATGCTGATGGTGTGGATTTTCATGCTGGCGGGTGCGTTTGCGGGATCGGCCAAGGAGATCGGGTCCATTGAGGCCACGGTTAACTTTACGCTTCATATTATTCCTGGTCATTTTCTGTTGGCAGGTCTGTTCCTTACGGCTTGTTTCGTGTCATTGGCCATTGGTACCAGTGTGGGCACGATTGTGGCGTTGGTTCCCATTGCCAGCGGAATTGCACAGGAGACCGGGATGAGTCAGGCCATGATGACCGCGCTCGTGGTGGGCGGTTCATTCTTTGGCGATAACCTGTCGTTCATATCCGATACCACCATCGCGGCCACACGTGCGGTGGGTTGCGCGATGCATGAGAAATTCCGTGCAAACCTGATGATTGTGCTGCCGGCTGTAGTTGTGGTTGCGGGCTATTACATATTCAAGGGCTTAAGTATCAATACTGTGTCCGATGTCCATCCCATTGAATGGCTTAAACTGCTCCCATATGTTTCGGTCATAGTGCTGGCGCTGATGGGTATCGATGTTACCCTGGTGCTGGTTATCGGCCTTCTTCTGAATGCGGTGGTGGGCTTTGGTACCGGAACGCTTGACTGGTTCGGCTGGCTGGGTTCCATGGGACAGGGCATTGCAGGAATGGGAGACCTGATTATCGTGACTCTGCTTGCGGGCGGTATGTTGGGTATTATCCGTTACAACGGCGGACTCTCCTTTATCATGCGTACCGTGATGAGTAGGGCCAACGGACCTCGCGGTGCGGAATTCAGCATAGGTCTGCTTACGGTTCTTGCCAACCTTTGTACGGCAAACAACACTATCGCAATCATCACCGTGGGCGGAATTGTAAATGACATATCCGATAAGTTCGGAATACCCAAGCGCAGGGCTGCCAGCCTGATGGATACATTCAGTTGTTTTGTACAGGGCATAATTCCCTACGGTGCCCAACTGCTTATGGCTGCCGGCCTGACCGGTCTGGCTACCACACAGATCATTCCTTACCTCTATTATCCCTTCGCGGTGGGAATAAGTGTTATCGTATCTATCCTGATAAGTAGAAAAAAGTGACAATTGGTTGTTTTTTTTGCTCTCAGGTATTGGATATTCCAAAAAAGGCGGTAAATTTGCACCGCGTTTGAGAGCAGTAGTGCTCTGAATGTGGCAAAATGCTTCTTTAGCTCAGTTGGTTAGAGCATCTGACTGTTAATCAGGGGGTCCTAGGTTCAAGTCCTAGAAGGAGCGCAGAAATCAGTTCCAAGAAATTGGGACTGATTTTTTTTTGTCATAGCCAAAATATCTATCTTCGCGAAAACAAAAATCGCTATGAAGAGATTTATCAAGGGCATCGCCCTGTCCGTCATATTGGGTCTTACAAGTACGGGGGCATCGGCACAGAAGGCCGATGACCACAACTTTGAGATTGCCCGTAACCTGGAGGTCTTCCATGAGATAGTAAGCGAGTTGGACCGTTTCTATGTAGATACCATCAACCCCAAGCAGACCATTGAGAAGGGAATTCAGGCTATGCTCAGCAGCATAGATCCGTATACCGAGTATTATCCTGAGAATGACATGATGGACCTTAAGATGATCACCACCGGCAAGTATGCCGGAATAGGTGCCATCATCCGTCAGTATACCGGCCGCGACTACATTTATATAGATGAGCCGTATGAGGGTATGCCTGCCGCACGTTACGGACTCAAGGCTGGCGATGAGATACTGAGTATAAACGGCGAGAGCATGAAGGGTAAGGCTTCGTCGTACGTGAGCGACCATCTGCGCGGTGAGGCTGACAGCAAACTGACCGTTACGGTACGCCGTCCGGGTGTGCCCGATTCGCTGAGCATTGATGTGATACGCAGTGTGATTGCACTGCCTGCCGTTCCCTATTACGGTATGTACAAGGGTTACGGCTATATCCTGCTGGAACAGTTTACCGAGAACTGCTCCAAGAATGTGATGAAGGCTCTGGTGGAACTTAAGGAGCAGGGTGCCAAGGGTATCATACTGGATCTGCGCGGCAACGGCGGCGGACTGCTGAACGAGGCGGTCGAGATTGTGGGCCTGTTTGTTCCCAAGGGCACCAAACTGGTTGAGACACGCGGCAAGGTGCCTCAGGTTGCATCGACATATGTTACACAGCGTAACCCCATAGATGAGAACATTCCCCTTGTGGTTCTGACCGATGAACAGTCGGCATCGGCCTCTGAGATTGTGGCCGGCAGCCTGCAGGATCTGGACCGTGCGGTGATAGTTGGCGTGCGTACATTCGGAAAGGGTCTGGTTCAGACCACCCGTATGCTGCCGTTCAACGGTACACTTAAGGTTACCACAGCCAAGTATTACATACCCAGCGGACGCTGCATCCAGGAGATTGACTACTCAAAGCGTAATGAAAAGGGGCAGGCACAGCATATCCCCGACAGTTTGACCAAGGTGTTCTATACCGCTGCGGGCCGACCTGTACGTGACGGCGGCGGAATACGTCCCGACGTGGTATGCAAGCAGGACACCATGCCTGACATTCTCTATTACCTTTCTCAGAACGTGGTGCTGTTTGACTACGTGAACGATTGGTGCACAAGACATGCAACTATTGCTCCCGCACAGGACTTCAAACTGACCGATGCGGACTACAATGAATTCAAGGAGTTTGTATGCAACAGTGACTTCAAATTTGAGAGCAACAGCAGCAAGGCGCTAGAATCACTCCGTAAACTGGCCGAAAGGGAGGGCCTGGCCGATAAGGCTCAGGATGAGTTCAAGTCATTGGAGAGCAAACTGCAGTATGACCTGCGTAATGACCTGGATGTATTCCGTAAGGACCTGGAGAGGGTTGTCTCAATGGAAATACTGGTACGCTACTACTATCAGCGCGGCCTGATAATGTATAACATGAAATCAGACAGGTTCCTTGAAGAGGCTGCGGGACTGCTTGGAGACCGCAAGCGTTATGATTCCATTCTGGCTTCTCCTCAATGAGAGGGAGTTGAGAACCTGAATGACAGATAAAGGAACAAGACAACAATAACGAGCACAGCCACTATCATCAGGAGTGACCCCAGAAGGAAATTGTTGTTTGATCTTATGGATCTTCTTTTCATCAAGTAGGATTTTGGCACAAAGCTACCGGTTTTTCTTGTAGAACTCGCTTAAAATTCCGAAAATTGCATCACTAATCAAATTAACCAAACATACTTTAATATGAAAAAAACAGGAATCGTTCTGCTGGCTGCTCTTATGCTGGCTCCGTTTAAAGTTCTGGCTCAGCCGGATCCCAACTTCCACATTTACATCTGTATAGGTCAGTCCAACATGGAGGGTAACCCTCGTCCCGAGCAGATTGACAAGGAGAATGTAAGCCCCCGTTTCGTAACCATGAACGCCGTTGACTTCCCCGACAGCAAGATGGGTGAGTGGCGTACAGCCGTTCCGCCGTTGGCACGTCCCAGCACAGGTCTTACTCCTGCTGACTATTTTGGCCGTACAATGGTTCAGAACATGCCTGAGAACGTTAAGATCGGTGTCGTTATGGTTGCTGTTGCAGGCTGCTCAATTGACCTTTTTGACAAGGACAAGTGTGAGGAGTATATTCCCAAGCAGGCCGGTTGGATGCAGAATATCTGCAAGGAGTACGGCGGCAACCCCTACAACCGTCTGATTGAACTCTGCAAGAAGGCTCAGCAGGACGGTGTCATCAAGGGTATCCTGCTGCACCAGGGTGAGACCAACACCAACGATCCCCAGTGGCCCGCCAACGTAAAGAAGGTTTATGACGATATCCTGGCTGACCTGGGTCTTGAGGCCGGTTCAATTCCTCTGCTCTCAGGTGAGGTTGTTCCCGCTGATCAGGGTGGTGTATGCGCCGATCACAACAAGGTGATGGCTACTCTGCCCGAGACTTTGCCGCAGGCTATGGTCGTTCCCGCATACGGATGCGCTTGCGGTCGTGACCATCTGCATTTCAACTGCAAGGGTCTGCGCGAGTTCGGCCGCAGATATGCTGCTCGCATGCTCGGCTATCTTGGGTACTGATAGCTGAAAACAAAAAAATGACACAGAAGGGACTGTCCCTTTTGTGTCATTTTTTTTGTCTATCCAAAAATATACACTATCTTTGCACCCGATAAGATGATGTGTGGAGAGGCCGAGGGCCTCTTTTTTGTTGCCATACGGTTGCTTATCAGAAAACAAGTTTAACTTTTATATGATTGACAAACAACAAGTTATCAGTATCGCAGAGAAATGGCTCAATACCAAGGAGGGCTATTTTCTTGTTGATGTGGATGTTACCCCTGACAATCGCATTGTCGTAGAGATTGACCAGGCCGAGGGTGTCTGGATTGACGATTGTGTGGATCTGAGCCGTTTTATCGAAGCCTCACTTGACCGTGATGTCGAGGATTATGAGTTGGAGGTGGGCTCCGCGGGTATCGGCCAGCCTTTCAAAGTACTTCAGCAGTACATTAACCACATCGGCCAGGAGGTTGAGGTGTTCCCCAAGAGCGGTGCCAAACTTAAGGGTATACTTGTGTCTGCCGATGAAAAGGGATTTGCAGTCCAGGTTCAGCAGAAGCAGAAGGTTGAGGGCAGCAAGCGTCCCAAGACAGTCGAGGTAGAGATGCCGTTCGGCTACGATGAAGTGAAATATGTAAAATACGTAATAAGTTTAAAGTAAAATGGCTACTAAGAAAGAAGAAACGGTCTCATTGATCGATACCTTTCAGGAGTTCAAGGAACTGAAGAACATTGACCGTATGACACTGGTCTCTGTTCTTGAAGAGAGTTTCCGCAGTGTTATCTCAAAGATGTTCGGAACCGATGAGAACTACTCGGTTATTGTCAACCCTGACAAGGGTGACTGCGAGATCCAGCGTTCACGCATCGTGGTTGAGGATAAGGATCTTGAGGATTCCAATACTCAGATTTCACTCTCTGAGGCCCGTCAGATTGACGAGGACTTTGAGGTAGGTGAGGAGGTTTCCGAGCAGGTTGATTTCAGCAAGTTCGGCCGTCGCGCCATCCTGAATCTGCGCCAGACACTGGCTTCAAAGATTCTGGAGCTTGAGAAGGACAGCCTGTACAACAAGTATGTAGAGAAGATCGGCACCATCGTTACCGGTGAGGTTTATCAGATCTGGAAGAAGGAGATCCTGCTCCTGGATGAGGAGGGTAATGAGCTGCTGCTGGCCAAGACTGACCAGATTCCCAGCGATTTCTTCCGTAAGGGCGAGACTGTACGTGCCGTTGTTGACCGCGTTGACAACGTGAACAACCCCAAGATCATGCTGAGCCGTACATCACCCGTGTTCCTGCAGCGTCTGCTGGAGCAGGAGGTTCCTGAGATTGCCGACGGTCTTATCACAATCAAGAAGATTGTCCGCATACCGGGTGAGCGCGCCAAGATTGCCGTTGAGTCATATGATGACCGCATTGATCCCGTAGGCGCCTGCGTAGGTGTAAAGGGTTCACGCATACACGGTATCGTACGTGAGCTGCGTAACGAGAACATTGACGTTATCAACTACACCACCAACATAGAGCTCTTCATCAAGCGTGCCCTGAGTCCCGCCAAGATATCAGAACTGAATCTGGATACCGAGGCCCGTCGTGCAGAGGTTTATCTCAAGCAGGATCAGGTTTCACTGGCTATCGGTAAGAGCGGTCTGAACATCAAGCTGGCAAGTATGCTGACCGAGTATACCATCGATGTTTACCGTGAGTTGGAGCAGGATTCAACTGAGGAGGATATCTATCTGGATGACTTCCGCGGTGATATTGAGGATTGGGTTGTCGATGCTCTGCACGATGCAGGCTTTGAGACAGCCAAGGCAGTTCTGCGTGCTGACCGTGAGATCCTGACTGAGTCAGTTGACCTTGAGGAGGAGCAGGTAGATGAGATACTGGATATCCTGGCACGTGAGTTTGCCGATGAGGAGGAGTTCCAGAAGTTCATTAAGAAGTAATTTTTATCGGGGCAGAGCCCTGGACAACAAGAAAGTATTTTTATAGATGGCGATAAGAATAAGTAAAGCAACAAGAGAGTTGAATGTGGGAGTATCGACCCTGGTCGAGTTCCTGCACAAGAAGGGTTTTGCCGATATTACCGAGGACCTGAACCAGAAACTTACCGACGAGGAGTACAACCTCCTGGTGGCAGAGTACAGTCAGGACAAGTCAATCCGCGAGGAGGCCAACCGTTTCCTTCAGGACCGTATGAGCAGAAAGAGTGCTGCCGATGAGCCTGTACAGGAGGAGAAGCCTGCCAAGAAGGAGCCCGAGATGGTAGAGACTGTCATCCCCGAGGAGCCGGTAATAAAGTTCAAGACTGTAGGTAAGATAGACCTGGGTAAGGATAAGGCCGATGTCAAGGAGGAACCCAAGGCAGAGCCTGTTGAGCCCAAGAAGGAGGAGCCCAAACCCGCCGAGCCCGTCAAGAAGGAGCCTGAGGTTAAGGCCGAACCCAAACCTGAGCCCAAACCGGAACCCAAACCCGAGCCCAAGAAGGTTGTTGTGCCCAAGGCAGAGCCCGTAAAGGCAGAACCCGTCAAGGCAGAACCCGTAAAGGTTGAGCCCAAGGTAGAGGAGGCTCCCGTCAAGGCTGCAGAGCCTGTCGTAGCGGCTACTCCCGAACCTAAGGTTGAGGCTCCCAAGGAGAGCGTGTTCAAGATTCAAACTCCCCAGAACGGCGGTCTGAATATCAAGACCGTGGGAAAGATTGACCTGACAGCCATCAATCAGTCAACCCGTCCCAAGAAGAAGTCCAAGGAGGAGAAGAAGAAGGAACGCGAGGCCAAGGAGCTGCAGCGCCAGCAACAGCGTCAGCAGTTCAAGGAATCCCTGATGAAGGAGATCAAGCCCGGCGACAAGAGTCAGGACGGCGATGCTCCTCGCAAGAAGAACCGTGTCCGCATTGGCGGTGAGAAGGTTGACCTGACCAAGGCCGACAGTTACAATCAGTCACAGAACAGCGATAACCGTGGCGGCGGCAAGGATGCCCAGAAGGGCGGCGGCCGCAACAACAAGGATCACCGTTTCAACAAGGCCGATAAGGCCGAGTTCTCAAACGAGGACGTAAACCGTCAGATCCGCGATACATTCTCATCGTTCCAGAAGGGTAAGACCAAGTCTTCAAAGTACCGCAAGGACAAGCGTGAGCAGGTTCAGCAGCGTCAGATGGAGGCTCTGGAGCAGGAGATGGCCGAGAGCAAAGTACTTAAACTTACCGAGTTCGTGACAGCCAATGAGCTGGCCACCATGATGAACATACCCGTCACCCAGGTTATAGCAACCTGTATGAACGTGGGTGTTATGGTGTCAATCAACCAGCGTCTGGATGCCGAGACCATCAATATCGTGGCCGATGAATACGGATTCACAACCGACTTTGTGAGCGCCGAGGTTGCACAGCAGATTACCGAGGAGGCCGACAAGGAGGAGGATCTGGTACCGCGAGCACCTATCGTAACCGTTATGGGTCACGTAGACCACGGTAAGACATCTCTGTTGGACTACATCCGCAAGTCAAACGTAATTGCCGGTGAGGCCGGTGGTATCACACAGCACATCGGTGCTTACAACGTGAAACTGGATGACGGCCGTCACATCACATTCCTGGATACTCCGGGTCATGAGGCTTTCACCGCCATGCGTGCCCGTGGTGCTCAGGTAACTGATATAGCAATCATCATCGTTGCTGCCGATGACAACGTGATGCCCCAGACCAAGGAGGCCATCGCACACGCCACCGCAGCCGGTGTACCTATAGTATTCACAATCAACAAGGTCGATAAGCCCGCAGCTGATCCCGAGCGTATCAAGCAGGAACTGGCACAGATGAACTTCCTGGTCGAGGACTGGGGAGGCAAGTACCAGAGCCAGGATATATCGGCCAAGAAGGGTACAGGTGTTCCCGAACTTATGGAGAAGGTGCTGCTTGAGGCCGAGATGCTTGACCTCAAGGCCAACCCCAACCGCAAGGCTACCGGTACCATCATCGAGTCTTCACTGGACAAGGGCCGCGGTTACGTGGCTACCGTGCTGGTATCGAACGGTACCCTTAAGATGGGTGACATCGTGATTGCCGGAACATCATGGGGTAAGGTTAAGGCTATGTTCAACGAGCGTAACCAGAAGATGAAATCAGCAGCTCCCGCAGAGCCTGTGCTGATTCTGGGTCTTAACGGTGCTCCGCAGGCCGGTGTAAGTTTCCACGTTGTGGACAGCGAGCGTGAGGCCCGTGAGATAACAAGCAAGCGTGAGCAGTTGCAGCGTGAGCAGGGTGTACGTACCGCACAGACCCTGACTCTGGATGAGCTGGGACGCCGAATCAAGATGGGCGATTTCCACGAACTCAACCTGATTGTCAAGGCCGATGTGGACGGATCCGTTGAGGCTCTGAGTGACTCACTCATCAAGCTCTCAACCCCGAACATCCAGGTGAACGTTATCCACAAGGCTGTAGGTGCCATCTCTGAGAGTGATGTCAGCCTGGCATCGGCATCAAACGCCATTATCATAGGTTTCGATGTACGTCCTTCGGGTGCCGCCAAGCGTCTGGCTGAGCAGAATGATGTTGACATACGTATCTACTCAATCATATATGATGCCATTGACGAGGTCAAGTCAGCCATGGAGGGTCTGCTTGCACCCAAGGTCAAGGAGGAGGTTACCGCTACAGTCGAGGTTATGGAGGTATTCCATATCTCAAAGGTTGGTATGGTAGCCGGTTGCCGTGTACGTGAGGGTAAGGTTTCACGTAACGACAAGGCCCGCGTAATCCGTGACGGTATCGTTATCCACACCGGCGAAATTCAGGCCCTGAAGCGCTTCAAGGATGACGTCAAGGAGGTACAGGCCGGTATGGAGTGCGGTATGAGCCTGGTATCATACAATGACATCAAGGAGGGTGATATCATTGAGACATTCACCCAGATTGAGGTTAAGCAGACTCTTTAAAACAGGATAGATTATGGTATTGGATTGGATTATCATCATAGTCATGCTGGTTGGTCTGATAGAGGGCATCATAAAGGGTGTCATCCAGCAGGTGTTCAGCCTGGGAGGTCTTATCCTGGGCATCATACTGGGTACGCTGCTCTATGAGCCGTTTGCCGGACTGCTTCTGAGCATATTCAGGATGTCTGACCAGACTGCCAGGATTGTGGCTTTCGTGATAATACTGCTTCTGGTCCCCATGGTATGCGGATTGTTCGGAAAGGCTCTTTCCAAACTGGTACATGCTGCCAACCTGGGGTTCATTGACCGGGCATTGGGTGCGGTTTTCGGCTTCTTCAAGGTAGTGCTCATCATGGGACTTATTATTATGGTTCTGGATATGACGGGCGTATCGGACAAGATTGTAAAGAAGGAGGAGAAGAAACAGTCACAGCTCTATGTGCCGGTAAGCGAGTTCTCAGGATTCTGCCTGCAGTGGACCTGGAACAAGGTCAAGGAGAATGCCGAAGATCTTATTCCTGACTATAAGAAAGAAGAAAACAAAGACAAGAAAGACCAAAAAAAGGTTTGATAAGTTGAATACCGAGACACAGGACAACAGTCTGATAAGGGAGATCAGTGCCGAGAAGTACAGGTACGGTTTCACTACCGATGTCCACACCGATATAATTGACCGCGGTCTGACCGAGGATACCGTAAGGCTCATCTCAGAGCGCAAGGGCGAACCGGAGTGGATGCTGGAGTTCCGTCTTAAGGCGTACCGCCACTGGCTTACCATGGAAATGCCGCATTGGGCACATCTGGACATCCCTGAGATAGACTATCAGAACATATCATATTACGCTGACCCCACAGTAAAGAAGGAGGGCCCCAAGAGCCTTGAGGAGATTGATCCCCAGGTTATGAAGACCTTTGACAAACTGGGTATACCCCTTGAGGAGCGTCTGGCGCTGAGCGGCGGCGTGGCAGTTGATGCCGTTATGGACTCCGTATCGGTCAAGACCACCTTCAAGCAGACCCTGGCCGAGAAGGGCATCATATTCTGCTCCATGGGTGAGGCCGTAAAGAACCATCCTGACCTGATAAAGCAGTATCTGGGCAGCGTGGTCAATTACCGTGACAACTTCTTTGCCGCACTTAACAGTGCCGTATTCAGTGACGGATCATTCGTATATATTCCCAAGGGCGTTCGCTGCCCCATGGAACTGTCTACATACTTCCGCATCAACGCAGCCGGAACAGGTCAGTTTGAGCGTACGCTGATTGTGGCCGATGACGACAGTTACGTATCGTATCTGGAGGGTTGTACCGCACCTATGCGCGATGAGAACCAGTTGCATGCCGCAATTGTTGAGATTGTGGTGCTGGACCGCGCCGAGGTCAAGTACAGCACCGTTCAGAACTGGTATCCGGGTGATGAGAACGGCAAGGGCGGCGTTTATAACTTTGTGACCAAGCGCGGTCTTCTCAAGGGCGTTGACAGCAAACTGTCATGGACCCAGGTGGAGACCGGATCGGCCATAACATGGAAATATCCCAGTTGCGTGCTGCAGGGTGACGGATCACAGGGTGAGTTTTACTCAGTGGCTCTGACCAATAACTGGCAGCAGGCCGATACGGGTACCAAGATGATACATATAGGCCGTAACACCAAGAGTACGGTAATAAGTAAGGGTATATCGGCCGGACACAGCCAGAACTCCTACCGCGGACTTATCAAGGTGGGTGAGCATGCCGACGGTGCACGCAACTACAGCCAGTGTGACTCGCTGCTGCTGGGAAGCGACTGCGGTGCACATACATTCCCTTACATGGATGTAAAGAACGAGACTGCCATCGTGGAGCACGAGGCAACTACCTCAAAGATATCCGAGGACCAGTTGTTCTACTGCAACCAGCGCGGCATACCTATGGAACAGGCCATCGGCCTTATTGTTAACGGTTACGCCAAGGAGGTGCTCAACAAACTGCCTATGGAGTTTGCGGTCGAGGCCCAGCGCCTGCTTTCGGTGTCACTTGAAAATACGGTAGGTTAATTATGATGCTAAAGATTGAAAACCTTCATGCCGGAATAGACGGCAAAGAGATATTGAAAGGTATAAACCTGCAGGTCAATGCCGGTGAGGTTCATGCCATTATGGGTCCCAACGGATCTGGCAAGAGTACCATGAGCAACGTGCTGGTGGGCCATCCTTCGTATCAGGTTACTGAAGGCAGCGTTACCTTCAAGGGCAAGAACCTGCTGGATATGCCGGCCGAGGACCGCAGCCATGAGGGACTGTTCATGTCATTCCAGTATCCGGTTGAGATACCGGGTGTGAGCATGACCAACTTTATGCGCACCGCCATCAACGAGAAGCGCAAGTACCTGGGCCTGCAGCCCATGTCACCCACTGATTTCCTGAAACTCATCAAGGAGAAGCGTGATCTGGTGAAACTTGACGCCAAATTCATGAACCGCTCGGTAAACGAGGGATTCAGCGGCGGTGAGAAGAAACGCAACGAGATATTCCAGATGGCCATGCTTGAGCCGTCCCTGAGCATACTTGACGAGACTGATTCAGGTCTTGATATCGATGCACTGCGTATTGTGGCCGATGGTGTTAACCGTCTTAAGAGCCCCGAGACAGCGGTGATTGTCATCACCCACTATCAGCGTCTGCTTGACTATATCAAACCCGATATCGTTCACGTGCTATATCAGGGACGCATCATCAAGACTGCCGGTCCTGAACTGGCACTTGAACTTGAGGAGCGCGGTTATGACTGGGTTATAAAAGAGTTTGAGGATTCTCAGAAATGAAATCAGCTCAGAATTACATAGATCTCTTCAAAGAGAACAGGGCATTGCTTAACCATGGGTCGGCCGGTGTCATGAACAGCCTTCGTGATGCTGCCCTTAAGAGTCTTGAGCAGTACGGCTTGCCACACAGCGGGCTTGAGGAGTATCTGCATACTGACGTATCAAAGTGGTTCGAGCCCGACTGGGGTATGAATCTGGCGCGTCTGGATATGCCGGTTGACTTTGCCCAGGCTTTCAAGTGCAGCGTACCCAATCTGAGTACCCAACTCTACTTCCTGGCCAACGATACCTTTGCTAGTTCCGATACGGCCGCCAAGAACAGCCTGCCCGAGGGAGTGTTTGCCGGCAGTCTCAAGGAGGCCGCCGCACAGCATTCCGAACTTGTTGAGAAGTTCTACGGCAGGTTGGCCGATATGGATAGACCCGGAATTGCAGCCATCAACACCCTGTTTGCGCAGGATGGATTCCTGCTCTATGTTCCGGACGAGGTTGTTCTGGAGAAACCCTTACAGCTGATAACTCTTTTGAGTTCCAAGGTGGATCTTATGGTCAACCGCAGGATTCTTGTGGTTTTGGGACGCAGCGCACAGGCAAAACTGTTGCTTTGTGACCATGCCCTTGCTGCGAATCAATATCTGACAACACAGGTAACCGAGGTATTCGCGGGTGAGAATTCCAGTTTTGAGTTGTATGATCTGGAGGAGACTCATTACGCAAACCGCCGTACATCAGAACTTTACGTAAGTCAGGAGGCCGACAGCAATGTTGAGATAGACTACGTTACACTGCATAACGGGCAGACACGTAACACCGTTTTCTCAACTTTTGCAGGTCGCGGTTCAAACCTCTCGCTGAACGGAATTGCCACCATTGATAAGGAGCAACACGTTGATAATATGACGTTTGTGGATCACAGAGTGTCTGATTGCACCAGCAACGAACTGTTCAAATACGTTCTGGACGACAGCGCGAGCGGGGCATTCGCAGGAAAGGTTCTGGTTCGTCACGGAGCTCAACATACTGAGTCACAGCAGACTAACCGGAATATCTGTCTTACCCGCCAGGCACGCATGTTCACACAGCCCCAACTGGAGATTTATGCCGATGATGTAAAGTGTTCACACGGTGCAACCGTGGGTCAGTTGGATGATAAGGCCATGTTCTATATGCGCCAGCGCGGCATCCCCGAGGCCGAGGCGCGAATGATGCTCATGCAGGCATTCGTGGGAGAGGTTATAGGACGCGTATCGCTGGAGCCGCTCCGTGACCGTCTGAACCGTCTTGTAGAGAAACGTTTCCGCGGAGAACTCACCCAGTGTGAGGGATGCCGCGCTTGCAGATAAAAGTGATATGATTGACGTAGAGAGAATTCGCAGGGATTTCCCTATTCTGGGACGTGAGGTTTACGGTAAACCGCTTGTCTATCTGGATAACGCAGCCACTACCCAGAAACCTCAGTGCGTCATCGATGCCATAAGCGAGGCATACTGCAACGTGAATGCCAACGTACACCGCGGAATCCATTTCCTCTCACAGCAGGCTACCGATATGATGGAGGCGGCCCGCGACAAGGTACGTCAGTTCATAGGAGCGGGCAGCACCGGGGAGATAATCTTTACCCGTGGCACTACCGAGAGCATGAACCTGCTTGCAAGTTCTTTTGCCCAGGCTTTCCTCAAGGAGGGTGATGAGGTTATCATCTCCGGAATGGAACATCACAGCAACATAGTTCCCTGGCAGATCCAGGCCGGCAGATACGGATTCAAACTGAAGGTCATACCCGTAACGGACCTTGGAGAACTGGATATGGATGCTTTCTCAGCAATGCTGTCCGATAAGACAAAACTTGTAAGCATTACACATGTATCCAATGTCTTAGGTACTGTGAATCCTGTTTCTGAGATTATAAGTCTGGCCCATTCGCGCGGAATTCCCGTTGCAGTAGACGGTGCCCAGTCCGTTCCTCACATCAAGGTGGACGTTAAGGAACTTGGAGCCGATTTCTACGCATTCAGCGGACACAAGATATACGGTCCTACAGGAATAGGCGTACTCTACGGACGTAAGGAACTTCTTGAAAAGATGCCTCCCTACCAGGGCGGAGGCGAGATGATAAAGCGCGTCACTTTTGAAAAGACCACATACAACGAACTGCCGTACAAGTTTGAGGCCGGCACCCCTGATTATGTGGGCTCAATAGCGCTTGCAACCGCTCTTGATTACGTTCAGGCTATAGGCCTTGATACGATAGCACAGTATGAGAACGAACTGTGTGACTATGCCATAAGCAAACTGACACAGATACCCGGCATGCGCATTATCGGAAATTCAGAACACCGCAGCGCCGTCGTTTCATTCCTGGTGGGAAACATCCATCCGTCTGACATGGGAACCCTGCTTGACCGTCTGGGCATAGCAGTACGTACAGGTCATCATTGTGCAGAGCCTCTGATGGACCGTATGGGTATTCCCGGCACTGTCCGTGCATCGTTCTCCTTTTATAATACCAAGGCCGAAATAGATACCTTGAGCGCCGGAATAGAGCGCGTAAAACGCATGTTTTAAACATTTTTTCACATTTCGGGCGTATCGTAAAGTAAAAATGCTTACCTTTGCCCGCAGATTACAACCAAAACAGATAATTATGAAAAGACTATTTCTTAGTGTTTTTGCACTGACTCTTGGTGCATTCACATTCATCTCATGTAATGATGATGACAAAATCAAGAATGATGATAATGACGGTGGCAAGTTCATGACTGTTCCCCAACAGCAGCAGGCCATAAGCGGTGCTCTGAACGGAATTGCAGAGTCTGCAGATTTCTCGGAACTTTCAGAGGCTGTAGGTTTTATAGAAAGTGTCATGGGTTATAATATCCAGTTGGAGAATCTCGCAGAGGCACTTGGAAGTCCTGCAGCAGTGAAGGACAGCCTCTTCCAGGATAAGCTGACAAAAGCGGTTGTCATGTTTATGAAGGATACAATTGCTATAGACGTTTCTCCTCTGTGCATGTCGGCAGACCTGTTCATTTTTGATTCCCTTTCAGTTGATACTGTCCGTTATACGGGCGAGGGTGGAAGCACAGGTACACGCTTGGATTCCACTTTGAGAACTTTCTACATTATTGACACTATCAGACATGATGTGGATTACCTGCAGGTTAATGTGTTCGTCGCAGACCATAAGGCATCACTTAAATTGAATGTAAGAGCCGGTGAGAGCATTATCGCCTATAAGAACAGCAAGGGACAGAAGACCGTATATCTTCCCAAATCTGCTGAGGTTTCAATTGCCCTGGATGACAAGGTTCTTGCTGCATTCAACGGTCAGTACTCATCGGACATGAGTCTTCACGTTGAAGATGTGGAAGGTGGCGACGACATTGTTGATCTTGACGGAAACCAGTTCTCAGTATCCGGCAAACTGAAAATTGTCAGCTATGAACTGGAGGGCGGTCTGAAATTTGATCTCAGGAAGGGTATCGAGGCCAATCTGGCAGCTAAATATTCTGACAATTCAGTTCTTTCCGTAAACGCTAAGGTAGATGCAGTATTGGAAGGTCTGGATATTCAGGATACAGTAGCCATTCTGGCTTGGGCTCAGAATCCCGAGAAACTCAAGTCAATCAGTCTGAATGCTTCACTTGCAGGCGGTAAAGTTGAAATCAAGGGTGCTATAGACTCTCCCTTTAAGAATGAGGAACTTGCTACAACACTGCGCAGCCTGATGGTTCCGGGTGCAACTATATCGGAGGAGAAGGCAAAGCAGACAGTAGAGCAGCTTAACGGTATTATCAATGCCGGAATCTATTTTGAAGGTTTCAAACAGCCTCAGGCAAAATTCAAGTTCGTCTACAGGGAAGCACGTGAAGGTAAGATGGGCAAGAACGTAATGGACCAGATAGGAGATCTGTTTGACCGTACAGGTGCATATCCCGTCCTGATTGCACGTGATGAGGACGGCGCTGAGATTGAGGTATCATTTGAGGAGTATTTCGGCAATATTGATTATACCAGGTTCGTAAAAACCATTTCAGGAAAGTTTGAAGCAACCTTTGGCGACCTGATGAACTCAAAGAAGAAAAAATAATCTGATCCGGATACGATCGCTTTGACAAAAGGGTGGCTGCATAGCGCGGTCACCCTTTATTTATACATTTTTAATGCGCTGAAAATGTTAAAAATGTGTACCTTTGCACCCGTTTTAAAAAGCAAGGTTAAAAACACACTATTATATGAAACAGAAAGCACTCCTTATGATTCTTGACGGCTGGGGCATAGGTAACCGCTCCAAGGCCGATGTGATCTACAACACACCCACTCCTTACATGGATTACCTGAATGCCAATTATCCTAATGCACAGTTGCTTGCATCAGGTGAGAACGTTGGTCTGCCCGACGGTCAGATGGGTAACTCAGAGGTTGGTCACCTCAATATCGGTGCCGGCCGTGTTGTTTATCAGGATCTGGTTAAGGTAAACCGCGCCATCGCTGACGGCAGCATCCGCCAGAACAAGGAGGTTGTATCGGCTTACACCTACGCCAAGGAGAACGGCAAGAAACTGCACCTGATGGGTCTTGTATCAGACGGCGGTGTTCACAGTTCACTGGAACATCTTTTCTGCCTGACCGATATTGCCCGCGAGTACGGCATTGACAAGACTTATGTACACTGCTTCATGGACGGTCGTGACACCGACCCCAAGAGCGGTAAGGGTTTCATTGACCAGTTGGTAAAGCGCGGCGATAAGGTTGCCACCATCATCGGCCGTTACTATGCAATGGACCGTGACAAGCGCTGGGAGCGTGTAAAGATTGCTTATGACCAGCTGGTAGGCGGTGAGGGCCGTAAGGTTTCTGACATGGTAAAGGCTGTCGAGGAGTCATACGCCGAGGGCGTGACCGATGAATTCATGAAGCCTATCGTAAACGAGGCTTATGACAGCCGCATCGAGGAGGGTGATGCCATCATCTTCTTCAACTTCCGTAACGACCGCGCAAAGGAGCTCACCATCGTTCTGACCCAGAAGGATATGGACGCTGAGGGTATGCATACCATCCCCGGCCTGCAGTACTACTGCCTCACTCCGTATGATGCTTCTTTCACCGGCGTACACATTCTGTTTGACAAGGAGAACGTGAACAACACCCTTGGCGAGTATCTGTCAGCTCAGGGCCTCAAACAGCTGCACATTGCAGAGACTGAGAAATACGCTCACGTTACATTCTTCCTGAACGGCGGCCGCGAGCTTCCGTTTGACGGCGAGGACCGCATCCTGGTTCCCTCACCCAAGGTTGCAACTTATGACCTGCAGCCCGAGATGAGCGCTTACATAGTTCGTGACAAGCTGGTCGAGGCCATCGGCACTGACAAGTATGACTTTATCGTTGTAAACTTTGCAAACGGCGATATGGTTGGTCATACCGGCGTTTATGAGGCAATTGAGAAGGCTGTCGTTGCTGTCGATGCCTGCGTACATGATGTTATCGAGGCTGCCAAGGCCCATAACTATGAGGCAATCATCATTGCCGACCACGGTAATGCCGATAACGCCCTGAACCCCGACGGTACACCTAACACCGCTCACTCACTCAATCCTGTTCCGGTAATCTACGTTACCCCGCGCAAGGACGCCAAGGTAGAGTCAGGTATCCTGGCCGATGTGGCTCCTACAATCCTCACCATTATGGGTCTTCCCATACCGGCTGAGATGAACGGTAAAGTACTTGTAAAATAACCGCTAAACTATTGTTTATATAAGCCGACGGTCTTGGACTATGACCGTCGGTTGTCCTTTTTTATTTTTTTGAATGAAACTGATTCCTATCTATACTTGGAACCGTAGCGTCCTTGAATTCAACCGTAAGAAAGACCGTCTTTCACACCAGCCCTGGTTTCAGGGTGTGGTGCTCCTGCTGTGCGTTATCATAGCGATGCTGCTGGCAAATCTGCCCGCAACCCGTCACTATTACCATGCTTTCCTTGAGACCAGCATCCAGATTCACATGCAGAGTCCCGAGGGCAGCGTTGACTGGCTGTTCCCGCACGGAATGACCATCGAGAAGTTCATCAACGACATCCTGATGGTGGTTTTCTTCTTCACCGTGGGTCTTGAGATCAAGCGTGAGGTAGCACACGGTGAACTGTCATCGGTCAAGAAGGCTCTTCTTCCGGTGGTTGCCGCATTCGGCGGTGTCATCATGCCGGCTTTGCTCTATACTCTGGTAAACCGCGGTACCATCGGCGCATCCGGCTGGGGTATTCCTACGGCAACCGATATCGCCTTTGCTGTCTGCATACTCTCTGTCCTGGGTGACAGGGTTCCGGTTTCACTCAAGGTGTTCCTTACTGCACTTGCCATTGCCGATGACCTGATTGCCATCCTGGTTGTGGCAATCTTCTATGGCGGTCATGTAAACCTGATACTTCTTGGAGTTTCAGTAGTGGTGATTTTCATTGCCTGGCTGATCAAGTATCTGGGACACAAGCATATTGCAGTATATCTTGGCTTGGCGGTTGTAGTCTGGGTTCTCTTCTATTACTCGGGTATTCACGCTACCATGTCAGGTGTTGTCATGGCATTCATTATTCCGTCCGAGGCCCGTTACGAGCGCTCGTACGTGCTTCATAAGATCAAGTTCTTCTCTCAGAAACTGCTCTCTTTTGACCAGATTGATGATGAGACCATGTTCCCCAATGGTCCGCAGCGTCATTTCCTGCGTAAAATACACAAGACGGCTTACGGCTCACTCAACATGAGTTACCGTGTGGAGCATGCTCTTTCACCCTGGGTGAACTTTATGATCATGCCTATTTTCGCATTGGCTAATGCAGGTGTTGAGATTCCGGATCTGGCTTACTTCAATATTTTCAATACTTCCGGTGTTGCAGGCGGAGTAGGGCTGGGCATTTTCCTGGGTCTGGTGCTTGGCAAGCCGCTGGGTATTACTCTTTTCAGTTTTGCTGCAATCAAGACAAAACTCTGCGAGATGCCTGAGAAGGCTGGTTGGGCTATGTTCTTTGCCGTTGCCTGCCTGGGTGGTATCGGCTTTACTATGTCTATCTTTGTTGATACGCTCTCTTTCCAGGATGCTGCGGCAGTCCAGGAAATGAGAAATGCCGGCAAGATAGCCATTCTTATGGGCTCTCTGGCTGCCGGCATTCTGGGTACAATCCTTATTAAACTGGTTTCAGGAGCAGACCGGAAATCACTCGGCTGAGAACTGATCCTTTCCTACGCCGCATATCGGGCATACAAAATCATCGGGTATCTCCTCCCAGGGGGTACCCGGTTCTATTCCACCCTCAGGGTAACCTTCGGCGGGATCATACTCCCAACCGCACATATCACATACGTACTTGCTCATAGTCTTTGGTTTTAGGTTGTTGATGTTTTGCAAATATAGCAACGGGCGCCATTATTCCAAGCGGAATGACTACTTTTGTATAATCAAATTTTAAATGTCATGGTAAAGAATCTTAGTGATAAGGTAAAGTATATCGGAGTTGATGACCTGGACCTGGATCTTTTTGAGAGTCAGTATATAGTTCCTGAGGGAATGGCTTACAACTCTTATGTCATTCTGGACGATAAGGTGGCTGTTCTTGATACGGCCGATGCCCGCAAGGCCGATGAGTGGAAGGCTAACCTTAAGGAGGCTCTCTGCGGACGCCAGCCCGATTACCTTGTCGTTCATCATATGGAACCGGACCACTCGGCCCTGATTGCTTGGGCTCTTGAAGAGTTCCCCGCTCTTACTCTTGTGGCAAGCGCCAAGGCTATCCAGATGCTGGAGCAGTTCTTTGAGGGTATTCAGATTGAAGGACGCACCCTTGCGGTCAAGGAGGGTTCGGAACTTGTACTTGGTGAGCATAAACTGCGCTTTATCGGTGCTCCTATGGTTCACTGGCCTGAGGTTATGGTCTCTTTCGATGAGGCCGACGGTGCTCTTTACAGTGCCGATGCTTTCGGTAAGTTCGGTGCACTGGGCAAGTGCGGATTCTATGGACGCGACGATGATGACTGGAGTTGCGAGGCTCGCCGCTACTACTTCAATATAGTCGGTAAGTACGGCGCTCCGGTACGCACCCTGCTGGGCAAGACTTCACAGCTTGCCATCAAGACCATCCGTCCGCTTCACGGTCCTATACTTGAGGATAACCTTTCAGAGTATCTTAACCTATATAATATATGGAGCAACTACGCTGTTGAGACACCGGGTATTTTCATTGCCTGCGCTTCAATTCATGGCGGTACTTTGGCAGCGGCTGAGAAGTTGGCTGAGATTCTGCGTGCCAAGGGGGCTGAGCGGGTGGTTGTAAGTGACCTTTGCCGCTCGGACTTTGCCGAGAACGTGGAGGATGCTTTCCGTCATTCCACTCTGGTGGTTGCCGCTTCATCATATGATGCCGGTGTGTTCACTCCCATGTATGAGTTCCTGCATCGGCTCCAGATCAAGGGGTTCTGCAACCGCAAGGTGGGTATCATTGAGAACGGCTCGTGGGCTCCTTCGGCCGGTCGTGTCATGAAGGAGATGCTTTCTTCTATGTCCGGTATAGAGATTGTTGAGCCCATGGTCACTATCAAGAGCCGTATGAAAGCGGCCGATATCCCTGCACTTGAAACTTTAGCTTCTGCACTTCTTTAAGGGGGAACTTAAGGTATAGGGTATCTGAAACTACGCGCTTCGCGCTATCCCTCCCATACCCAATAAGACGCTCTGAAAGGCGTGAGCTTTGCTCGCACCTTTCAGAGCATCTTCTTGAGTACGGGCCCCTCCCGTTCACAGCGACACGGGCGTCGATGGTTTCTGATACCCTATACCTTAAGTTCCGCTCGCTTGGCGGGATTTGACTATAAAATATAGTTAAAATTTGAGTTTTGTGATTCAACTATGGATAATAGTTGTATATTTGCGGCAGAGTTGATTCGGAAATGATCACAAAACTATAGTTTATATGAAGCGATTAAGTAAGAAAGAAGAAGAGATCATGGAGCTGTTTTGGCAGAACGGAGCCATGACTGTGGGTGAGCTCAGGGAACTCTTGCCGGAGCCTAAACCTCACCAGAACACCATCTCCACCCAGGTGCGTCTGCTGGAGTCAAACGGATTCCTGGGTCATTCAAAAGAGGGGATGGGATACAGGTATCACGCAGCCATCAGTCGTGACGAGTACAGCAATACGTCAATCGGGCGTATAGTATCGCACTGCTTTGAGAACTCTTACATTGATGCGGTATCGGCCCTGGTCAAGGATGACAAGATCAGTGTTGATGAACTTGAGGAACTCATCAAGCGTATCAAGGAGGAGGGCTGATTGTTTACTTACCTTTTGCTAATAATTAATCAAGTATATAATGGAGGCATTGTTGATATATCAGGTCAAGGTGGCGGTTCTTGTAGCGGCTCTTTTTGGCTGTTACCGTCTGCTGCTGGGACGTGAAACGTTCCACCGTTTTAACCGGTTGGTTCTGATAACCATTGCTCTTCTCTCCTTTGTTTTGCCCCTCTTCCATATTACCAGACCGGTTGCCGGTGAAATGACTGCACTGGAAGAGAATGTACAGACGTCTGCTCCCGCCAATCTGCTTATTACACTGCTGGTATTGTACGGGGCAGGTGTTCTGTTCGTCCTTATCAAAAAGGGTATTTCCGTATGGGCCATGTCACGTATCATACGCAAGGGCCGTTATGCTGACCGCTCCAATGGTGTCGATGTTATTGAATCGGACCAGATTCCGGGGCCTCTCAACTGGATGCGGTTCATCGTGATGCCTCATGACTGGCTTGAAAAAGAGAATGCGTCGGTATGGAAGCATGAGAACCTGCATGCCCACCGATGGCATTCGCTTGATCTCCTTATGGCCGATATCATGACGGCGTTCCAATGGTTCAATCCTGTAATGATCCTGCTGCGCAAGGAGTTTGAACTCATACACGAGTATGAGGCAGACCGCGCGGTTATTGACAGCGGAGCCAATCCCAAGGAGTACAAGCTCATGCTGGTCAGTGCCGTTGCAGCAAACAGAGGCCTGGCTATGACCAGTTGGCTGAAGCAATCCAACCTCAAAAAGAGAATAGATATGATGGACAAAAAACAATCAAACGGATGGAACAGGCTCAGAGTCCTGTTTATCCCTGCAATCGCGTATTTCTTCTTGTTTGCGACTGCCAATGTATCGATGGCTGCGGATTCTTTCCGCTGGCCGGTGTTTGAAGACGGTAAGACCTGGATATTCCAGGACGGTACCTGTAAGGTGAAGACATTTGACGGTGTCGAGGCTACCGTCGATGTGAACTCTCTGCCTGATTACCTGAGTAACTATCAGGGTTTCAGGACTACCCGCATGACCCTTATGTACACCTATCCCATAGAGGGTCTGGCCGATGTACAGCCTCTGGCCGAGAGTCTGGCTGCAAAAGGTATCAGGGTATCAGTAGCCAACAACAGTGATATGCTCACTAAGATGACTATGCCTGAGTATCGCATTGCCCGCATCTATGATTTGGGCGGCGGTCAGTACAAGTTTGAACTCAACTGCAACGACAATGGTGAAAACCTGCGTTATCTTGCCGTAGGTGTGGAACGCAAGTACATCAATCCTTCCATTACGGGCGATGTCAGTCTTATGGCTAAATGGATTGGCCTGTTTAACGGACACGGAGTGGCCGTATACCCTGACCGCATGAGTGCCGGCGATGTCGATATCCTTTCAAAAGCTGCTTGGGAGAGTGGAATAGAGCAGTTCTCGATAGTAAGGGACGGCGTGGATGGCAGAGCTGACCATCATGTGGTCACTATAGTTCCCAGGAATTACAGTATTGCCGGTCACTATCCCGGTATGGATGCAAAGACCGCCGCCAAGCAGATGGTTTATGATTATACTGAAGGATATTACGGCAAGGGACGCCTCATCAGAGAGCCCAAGGTACTGTACAGTTCCGAGGAGGATTGGCTTTCATTTGATGTCGTGAATGCTGATGATGAGTTCATAATGCTGTTTAAATACCGTCAGGGTCCTGACCAGTGGGTTGTCGGCCTGACCGGATGTGAGATTGAGGTTAACGGCAAGTGGATCAAGGAGACAAAGAATGAAGGTATGGATGATTTCCTGAACCGTTATTTCTGGATTCCGGCCTGGGGCGCCGTTTATCAGACCGTTCATTTCCCGGCACTGCCCAAGGATGTCAAGACCATCAATTTCAGGACCGAGTCCATGAACAATACGATGAAAAAGATTCAGGTGACCGCCGATGACAGTATGTATGGCAAGGTCATAAGCCTGGACATGGACGCAACTGCTTTCCTTCAGACAACTCATATCAATCAGGACGTAAAGGATGAGTTCCATGTTGAAAGGGTTGATTTTGATGAGAACGAGACCACGGTATATTGCTCCGTACTGATCCGGGCCGATCCCTCTTTCCCGGGACACGTAGGCAACGACTACAAGATTACGCTTAAGGACGGAACTGTCCTGAATGCCATCAGGATTGAAGGTGTTCCCGTGAATGAGGATTTTGACAGACACGGTGATTGGGTAACTACCCCGTATCAGGTCATATTCCCGGCAATCAGTCATGAGCAGTGGAGTAAAGGCACTCCCGTATTCTCAGGATCTGTATGTCACGAGCCGGTAAGCGTCAAGTTGTTGCGTTTAGGCCAGAAAGACGGAGAACACTCAGACATTGTGGATAATGTCATTCCGGGTAAGTATGAAGCTTTTGCTACCATAATGAAGAAAGTTGAGGGAGAGAATTTCTTCCGGATGTCGCTTGAACCCATCGGAACTGTCGAAATTATCGCTGACGGCTCTATCATATTCAAAAGTGACAAGAAGGGAATGATACCTGACGGCAAATACAAAACTGCCTGGAAAGACGCATATGAAGACTTGGCTTTGCCGCCGATAGGTTTCCCTGCCCAGGATGGCGGCTTTATAAAAGACGAGAGCCAGACAAGCTTGCTGCTGTCATTCAAGACAAGGAAAAAGGAGTATTACTTCAAGGTCATGAAGGTGGAATATGACAAGGATTCCCATGCCTATTTCGGTCTTGACTACAGGTACATCCTGTCAAATATGCAACTGTCTGCAAACGGAGAAGATGTGGTGGATATGACCCTCACACCTATAGAATAAAAAATAGGGTGGCCCAAACGGGCCACCCTATTTTATTAGTGCGCTTTTATTTCTTTGCTGTTTTGGCACGCTGTGCGTTCAGGAAGTCAACCATCTTCTTGAGGTTCTCCTCTGAGTACATACCCATACCGTGACCGCCCTGGGGCTCGCGAACGATGTAGCTCTCAACACCGGCCTTCTGCATCTCGTCATAGAGATACTGGCTTACGCATGATGCTACTACAAAGTCTGCATCACCATGGAAAATGTAACCGGCCACATCATCCTTATCCAGGAAACCGGTGGCACTCAGCAGCATGAAGTTGTCCTCATTACCCTCCTTGGGGAGTCCGATAAGCTGCTCCTCGGGGGTGTTGCCCTTGCCGCCGAATACCATTGCGTTACCGCACTCCATCTGCAGGAGCTCAGTGGGACCTGACCAGTCGCAGAATGCGTTTACATAGCTGGACTCCTTGGTGTAGGGGCCGACGTTACCCTCAATGTCATACTCGGCCTTGCCGCGCTTGGCAACCTTAACGCCGTTTGACAGAGCGGTAACTGCACTCAGATGACCGCCTGATGAGAAACCTGAGGTAGCGATGAATGAGGTATCGAATTTGTACTTGGCTGCGTTGGCGCGGATAAAGCGGATGACAGCCTTGATATCGTTAACCTGTGCGGGCCACTTGCCGTCGGCAATTGAACGGTGGTTGGGGCAAACCACTGCGTAACCTGCATTGAGAAGAGCTGCGCCGATAGTACCTAAATCAGCTGCACCCTTTGAACTGTTGCTGCCCCATGCGCTGCCGTAGATGTGTACAACTACAGGATACTTATCCTTAACCTCCTTGGGCAGGTAGATGTCAAGCATGTGATAAACCTGACCGTCATCGCCGGCATAGTTGACGTCTGTGAATTTTTCGGAGCACTCAACCTGGGCACCGCCCTGAGGACCGCCGAATCCGCCGAATCCGCCACCGCCCATCGGGGGCATACCGCCACCCATAGGAGGCATACCGCCACCAGGAAAACCACCACCGCCCGGGAACTGGGCGAAACATGTGAGCGACATCATAACAGCCGCTGCAAGAAGAATCTGTTTTTTCATTTTATTGTGTAATTAAGAAGTAATAATCTTTATCTAGTATCTTCAAAGGACAGGCAAAGTTAAACTTTTTTTCAGAATAGTATATAATATGTCATGGTTACTGTGACAATCAGTTTCATGCCTGTACCGACCAGAAAACCTGCAAAAGTGCCCAATGCGGACTTCAAGGCTCCGCCGGCACTCTTGTCTGACTGGAACAACTCTGCAAGGAAAGCACCCAGAAGGCTGCATGGAATCATGCCTAACGGTGTAAAGAACATTCCTATAATCATTCCTATCAGCGCTCCCTGGCTTCCGGCTTTGGTTCCGCCGGCCAGTTCGGTGAATTTGGCAGGAATGATGTAGTCCAGGATTGTAACGATTACTGTCACTCCAAGCCAGATAAGCACAAAAGTAAGGGACATATCGGCCCCTCCAAGCCTGTGACTCAGGTATGCCAGCAGCAGACCTGCCCAACTGAGCGGTGGCCCGGGCAGTCCGGGAACGATGCTGCCTATGATGCCTATCACTCCCAGAATTATTGCAAGAACTATCAGTAAAGTAGACATGATACTTTCATTATTCCGGGGCTAAAGGTAGCAATTATTTCACTACTTTTGCGCGATGGTTCAGATTCAGGATACGATAGTTTCACTTGATGTCATCACCAAGGAGTTTTGCTGTGACTTGAAGAAATGTCACGGAGCATGCTGTGTGGAGGGCGATGCCGGCGCTCCCGTAACCCCGGAGGAGATAACGCAGATAGAGGAACTCCTGCCCGTAATCCGCGATATGTTATCGGCCGATGCCCTTAAGGCCATAGAGGAGAAGGGCATAGCCTACCCGGATCCGGAGGGAGAACTGGTGACACAGATAGTGAACGGCAAGGACTGCGTCTTTACCTGCTACGATGACAGCGGGTGCTGCTACTGCGCCATTGAGAAGGCTTACCGTGAGGGAAAGGTGAGTTTCATGAAACCCGTTTCATGCCATCTGTATCCCATCCGCGTCAAGAAGATAGGCCCGTACTGGGGTCTGAACTATGACCGATGGGACGTATGCCAGGCTGCCGCCATCAAGGGACACCGTGAGCATATTCCCGTATATAAATGCCTTAAGGAGCCGCTCATACGCCGATTCGGACAGGATTGGTATGATGAGTTGGAACTTACGGTAAATGAAATGAAGAAACAGAACATAATATGAAAGGAAAGGTATTACTGTCATCAATGATTCTGGCTGCGGTTTGCTCGGCCATGCTTTCATCATGCGGCAGCGCATATAAGGAACAGCCGTTTGGAGGAATGAACGGAAAGGTCCAGACGGCAAAAGTCTGGCACTTAATGCCGGAGGTCTGGCATGCCAACAACCGCGGTACTGACGTGATGGAAATAAACACATCGGTCTATGATATATACGGTAACGAGATTTACTCGGCCGGCTTGGACAGCGCCCAGCGTATTAAGACCGAGGCCGAGAACATGTTTGAGAACTCCGTCTGCACCCGCAGCACCCTGAGGTCGGGAGGCAGGGTTGTTGCCAAGATCAGCCTGATTTCAAATGACAAGGGCAGACTTGAATATAATAAGGAGGTGAACGGACGCATTGTCCGCATGACGGTAAAGCAGACTTCGTTCCTGCGCCGTCACAAGTCAGTAGTGACCGAAGACGGAAAGGTTACCACCGTCAGAGTGATAAAGACGGATGCCGACGGATATCCCGTCAGGATAACCACAACCGAGCCCCAAACGGGCCGCAAAATCCTAGTGACCAACATCTTTGATGAGAACCACAACGTCATAGAGACGCGTATGCACACCAATATAGGTGAGGACGGCAAGGAAGAGGATCAGATAATCTACTCCAAGTACGAAGAAGTGGATGAACACGGAAACTGGACTAACTGCCGTACTTTCAATAAACATCACCTTCCGGTAGAGGTGCTGGTAAGGGAACTGGAATATTGGGAATAGGGTTAAAAATGTATAATTTGCACAATATTATGTAGTTGTGCATATGGTTGGCGTTACAATGAGGCCGAAAAATGTGTAATTTCGCGGCCGAAAATTGAAAAGTAACAAAAATGTGTCGGCAAAGGGCCGGCAAAAACGACGTCAACTTTATGAATATCAGAGGTTTCCAACCCAAACTGTTCTCAACTCTCAAGAACGGTTACAACAAACAGACACTTGTTCAGGACCTGCTTGCAGGTGTAATTGTAGGTATTGTGGCTTTGCCGCTTGCCATCGCGTTCGGTATTGCATCGGGAGCAACTCCTGAGGCCGGTATTCTGACTGCCATCGTAGCAGGTTTCATCATCTCCTTCTTTGGAGGCAGCAAGGTTCAGATAGGCGGTCCTACCGGAGCTTTCATCGTTATCGTTTACGGTATCATCCAGCAGTACGGCATGAGCGGCCTTTGCATAGCCACATTCATGGCAGGAGCGTTCCTTATCCTGATGGGCGTGCTGCATCTGGGAACCATCATCAAGTATATTCCTTATCCCATAGTCGTGGGCTTTACAAGCGGTATTGCCCTGACAATATTCGCAACTCAGATCAAGGATCTGTTCGGCCTCCAGATAGAGAGCGTTCCGGCAGGTTTCATTGACAAGTGGGCTGTCTATTTCCAGAATTTTGACACCGTAAGCTGGTGGTCTCTGCTGATAGGCGTAGGCAGCATACTCATTATAGTTTTCACTCCCAAGATCAGTCGTAAAATTCCCGGTTCTCTTGTGGCAATCATCGTTATGACAATTGTCTGCCTTATCCTGCGCAACTTAGGCGTAGAGGGCATAGAGACCATCGGTGACCGTTTTTCAATAAGCACAGAACTTCCTCAGGCCGAGGTTCCCAAAATCAACTGGGAAAGCATTACCCGTCTGGCTCAGCCGGCTATGGTAATTGCCATGCTCGGCGCAATCGAGTCGCTGCTCTCTGCAGCCGTGGCCGATGGTGTGATAGGTGACCGTCACGACAGCAACCAGGAACTTGTGGCACAGGGTATTGCCAACATGGTATCACCTCTGATAGGCGGTATACCTGCCACAGGCGCAATAGCACGAACCATGACCAACATCAACAACGGCGGGCGCACTCCGGTGGCAGGTATTGCGCACGCCATTGTATTGGCTTTAATCTACCTGTTCCTGATGCCGCTGGTAAAGTTCATCCCCATGGCTTGCCTGGCAGGAATTCTGGTAGTCGTATCATACAACATGAGTGAGTGGCGCAGTTTCAAGGCCATCCTCAAGAACCCCAAGTCCGATATCATCGTACTGCTTGTAACATTCTTCCTGACAGTGATATTCGATCTCACCGTCGCAATCGAGGTGGGTGTTCTGATTGCCTGCCTGCTCTGCATGAAGCGTATGGCCGAGACTACCAACGTATCAGTGTTGAGTGATGAGATTGATCCCAATGCAGACTCTGATATACAGGGAAATCTGGAACACCTTACAATTCCCGAGGGAGTAAAGGTGTATGAGATAAACGGTCCCTATTTCTTTGGAATAGGTAACAAGTTTGAGGAGATGATGGGCGATATGGGCGGCCGCGCCAAGGTGCGTATCATCCGTATGCGTAAGGTTCCGTTCATTGACTCAACCGGCGTTCACAACCTGCAGAACATGTGCAAGATGTGCTCTCAGATGGGTGTGAAAGTGGTTCTGAGTGGCGTCAACCCCAAGGTGATGAAAGTCATTGAAGACGCCGGAATGGATGATGTAGTAGGAAAGGAAAACATCTGCAGTCACATCAACCTTGCCCTGAAAAGAGCAGAAGAGATCCTGTCTGCACAAAGGGTCTGACCCCTTTGTGTCAACAAAAAACGACCTTTGAGCCAAGTTCCCCAGACGCAAAGGGGTCTGACCCTAAAGAGTAGTTTTCAACAGCTTAGACAGTTAGCCTGAATCAGCACTTCAACTGGTTCAGGCTAATTGTTTGATATCAGGCGGTTTGAGTTATCAACAGGTAGTGGAAAACTTTTTTAAATAAAAAGTGGGGCAAAGTGGGTTAAAGTGGGTGAAAATGTTTTAACTTTGAAACCGAATATCGATTATCAGCAAAGAATGAGCTTCATAGGTCAGTTCCCAGTACGTCTGGACGCAAAGAACAGAGCGTTCATGCCCGCCGGATTCCGCCGCATTCTGCAGCAGTCCGACAGCCAGACCCTTGTGGTCCGCAAGGACTACTTTGAGAACTGTCTTGTAGTTTATCCCGCCGCTCAGTGGCAGGAGGAGATTGCAAAGGTGCGCGCCAAACTGAACCGTTTTGACGGAAACCAGCAGATGGTGTACCGCAAACTTGTATCTGAGGCTCAGGAGATACAGCTGGACAGCAACGGACGCATGCTGTTGCCTCAGGCCTTGCTTGACAAGGTGGGCATCAAGCAGGATGCACTGTTTGTGGGAATGGAGCAGACCATAGAGATATGGGCTCCCGACGTTGCGGCTTCTGACAGCAAGCAGCCGTTCATGTCGGACAGCGAATTTGCCGATAACCTGAAAAAATTCATGACTGAGTGATACATACTACACACATAACAGGTAAGTGGACACAAGTGGGACATATCATGTGCCGGTTCTTCTCAGACAGAGTGTAGAAGGACTGGTGGTAGACCCTGACGGGGTCTATGTGGATGCCACCTTCGGTGGTGGCGGCCACTCGCGTGAAATAGTGTCCCGACTCAGCAATAAAGGTCATCTGTACGGTTTTGACCAGGATGCCGATACCATGAACAACATCATCAAGGACGACCGCTTTACGTTCGTTTACTCCAATTTCCGTTATATGCCCAATTTCATGCGCTGGTACGGCCATGAGAAGGTTACCGGCATACTTGCCGACCTGGGTGTGTCATGGCATCACTTTGATGACAGCACCCGCGGATTCTCATTCCGTTTTGAGGGTCCCATCGATATGCGCATGAACCAGAAGGAGGGAATGAAGGCATCGGACATACTGAATGAATACCCCGAGGAGAGGCTGGCGCAGCTGTTCTGGCTGTACGGCGAACTGCAGAACGGACGTCAGGTGGCGGCAGCCATCGGCCGTGCCCGTAAGAACAACCGCCTGGAGACAGTAACCCAGTTGCTGGATGCCATCCGTCCGGTGATAGGACGTGAGCGTGAAAAGAAGGATACCGCCAAACTGTTTCAGGCGCTGCGCATGGAGGTGAACCATGAGGTTGACGCCCTGCGTGAGATGCTGACGGGAGCAGTAGGACTGCTTGACAAGGGCGGACGTTTGGTGGTGATAACATATCACTCCATCAAGGACCGCATGGTCAAGAACCTGATGAAGAGCGGAAACATAGAGGGAGAGATAGAGACTGATTTCTACGGAAACCGTCTGGTGCCGTTCAAGTCCATAGGGAAACCCGTTATTCCCGATGCACAGGAGCAGGCTGCCAACCCGCGTTCCCGCAGTGCTAAACTGAGAATAGCAGAGAAGGTCTGATATGGAGGAGGCTACACAGAATACTGCAAAGAAGAAGGGACTGATGCAGTCCATGCCTGATATGATACAGCGCAACTTCTGGCTGCTGCTGGAGATTCTGGCATGCATTATCTTCTATATCGGCAACCGATACGCATACCAGCGTGACCAGGCTTATGCTGAGAGGCTCAGACGTGAACTGGTGGATATGCAGTACCAGACACTGAATACCACCAGTGACGTATCGGCCAAAAGCAAGCCTTCATATGTTGAGAAAGTGGCTACCAGAAACGGCTCTGGCCTGAAGCCCGCAACCGAACCGCCGTACAAACTGCCCAAATGAGTGCAATGAACAGCAAGGACGATCCGCGCAAGCAGGAAAAGAAGAGGGTGTCGCGCAAGTACCTCTCGCTCTTTCTGCTCATGCTTCTTTGGGGTGCGTTCATCATCGTCAAGATGGCGCTGGTCATGTTCGGTGAGAGGCAGTACTGGAATGATGTGGAGCGTAACATGACTCCTGTCAACAGGGTGATTGAGCCCAGACGCGGCAACATACTGAGCGATGACGGCCTGCTGCTGGCCAGCAGTATGAAGCAGTACCGCATATTCCTGGATTTCAGGACCTCCGAGAAGGATGAGGCACGTGCCAAGAAGGACCAGATGCGTAAGGATACGCTCTACACCAGACATCTGGCCGAGTTTGCGCGTCAGATGCATGACATATTCCCGCAGTATTCCATCCAGGAGTTTGCTGATCATTACAAGAAGGGCTTTGAGGGCAAGTCACACTCATGGCTGCTGCTGCCCGGATCTTCAAGAAACTCGTACCCCGTGTCATACAACCAGTACAAGTCACTGGTCAAGACCGTATGGCTCAAGCCCAAGTATGAGATGTGGTTCTACAGCGCCGAGTCCAAGATATCGCGCCAGAAACCGTTCGGTGCCCTGGCTGCCCGTACCATCGGAAGCATGTATGAGGCCAAGGACTCCGCCCGTAACGGTCTGGAACTCTCGTTTGACTCGCTCTTGCGCGGCGTTCCCGGACGCGGACATCAGGAGAAGGTGCAGAACGTGACCCGCATGGTGGCCGATGTTCCTCAGATTGACGGCTGTGACGTGCACACCACCCTTAACGTGGATATGCAGGACATTGCCGAGGTGGCACTGCGCAAGGTGATGGATTCCCATAATGCCGCTTCAGGTATCGTGGTGCTGATGGAGGTCAAGACGGGCGATATCAAGGCCATGGCCAGTCTCACCAAGACCGCTCCAGGACAGTTTGACGAGATACAGAACAATGCCGTGAGGGAGATATACGAGCCCGGATCAACATTCAAACCCGTATCCATGATGGTGGCGCTTGATGCCGGAAAGATAAACCTCAAGGACAGTGTCTACTGTGAGAAGGGTGTATATACCGGATTCGGCGGTTCACGGATGACTGATTCACACGAATATGGATGGCTGGATGTTCCGCACATCATTGCCAACTCCAGCAACATAGGCACATCCAAACTGATACATGCCGCCTACAAGGATAATCCCCAGGAGTTTGTGGACGGTGTATACCGCACCGGAATAAACACCCATTTCGGACTGCAGCTGACTGGTACCGCCGCTCCGGTGATAAGACGTGAGGGCTACTGGGATGCAACCCGCCTGCCGTGGATGTCAATAGGATACAACACCCAGTTGCCGGTTATCAATACCCTGGCTTTCTACAACGGCATTGCCAACGGCGGCTGTATGGTGGCTCCGCGTCTGGTGACCAGGGTTACCCGAGAGGATGAGGTGGTACAGGAGTTCCCCGTTGAGGTGGTGGTACGCCATATGTGCAAGGACGAGACACTGGCCAAGATAAAGAGCATGCTGGAACTTGTGGTGGTTGAGGGTACCGGAAAGAATGCCGGTTCAAAATACTTCACGGTTGCCGGAAAGACCGGTACGGCTCAGCTCTCACAGGGTGCCGGAGGCTATAAGGGTGGAGATAAGCTGAGATACCACGTTTCTTTCTGCGGATATTTCCCTGCCGATAACCCGCAATACTCATGTATCGTGTCAATCCGTACAGACGGAGGTGCTGCCGGTGGTGCCACATGGGCTGCTCCCGCATTCCACGAGATATCTGAGAAGGTTATGGCAAACCGCAACCTGAGGGATGTGCATGAGGCCTATGACTCTATACGTCAGTTCATCCCCAAGGTCATGCCGGGTGATCTGGCCAAGGCAAGCCGCGTGCTGCAGGGACTGGGCAAGAAGAACCTGATGCGCAGGGCGGACCGTACGGTGGCCGACAGCGTCTGGGGCTCGGTAAGTTCAGATTCCGGCCGATACGTGATGAACTACGTGGAGTATACGGCTGATTTGGTTCCCGATGTACGCGGGATGGGGGCATCGGACGCCCTTTATCTGCTGGAGCGCATGGGAATGAAGGTGAGCATAGACGGAGTGGGCAAGGTGACCAGGCAGGTTCCTGCGCGCAACACCCGCTTCAGGAAAGGAGACAGAATACAGTTAACATTATCAATGTGACATATATGGTGACAATTGGAGAACTTGTTTCAGGACTTAAGACACTGCGTACGGTAGGCGATACCGGAGTGGAGGTTACCGATATCCAGCTGGATTCACGCAAGGCAGCCAAGGGATGTCTTTTCGTGGCTATGCGCGGCACTACCGTCGACGGCCATCAGTTCATACCCAAGGCAATAGAGTTGGGTGCGACATCGGTCTTGTGTGAGGTTTTGCCTCAGGAGACAGTGAGCGGAGTCACATACATACAGGTACCTGACTGTGAGGATGTGGTTGGTACGGTGGCCACAAGGTTCTTCGGCAACCCCACCGACAAGGTGAAACTGGTGGGTGTTACCGGCACCAACGGCAAGACCACCATAGCCACATTGCTCTATAACATGTTCCGCAAGTTCGGATACAAGACCGGCCTGCTGTCAACGGTATGCAATTACATAGACGGAGAGCCCATTCCCGCCGATCATACCACACCGGATGCGGTTACGCTTAACCGTCTGCTGGGACGTATGGCCGATGAGGGCTGCAAGTATGTGTTCATGGAGTGCAGTTCACATGCCATCGTACAGAAGCGCATAGGCGGCCTGAAGTATGCCGGCGGAATATTCACCAACCTGACACGTGACCACCTGGATTACCATAAGACGGTCGAGAACTATCTCAAGGCCAAGAAGAAGTTCTTTGACGATATGCCCAAGGATGCCTTTGTGGTTACCAATCTGGACGATAAGAACGGCCTGGTCATGACACAGAACACCAAGGCCAAAGTCACCACATACTCCCTGCGCAGCATGAGCGATTTCAAGGGCCGTCTTCTGGAGTCGGGATTTGACGGGATGCTGCTTGAGATAAACGGACGCGAGGTGTTCCTCAAGTTCATAGGCAAGTTCAACGCAAGCAATCTGCTGGCGGTTTACGGAACGGCAGTCAATCTGGGCCGTGACCCGATGGAGGTGCTCACCGTGATGAGCACCCTGGTTCCGGTGAACGGACGTTTTGACGCCATACGCTCACCAAAGGGATTCACAGCCATCGTGGATTACGCTCATACCCCCGATGCCCTTACCAACGTACTTACTACCATAGTAGATGTACTGGACGGCAAGGGACAGATCATTACAGTTGTGGGTGCAGGCGGCAACCGCGACAAGGGCAAGCGTCCGCTTATGGCAAAGGAGAGCGTCAAATACAGTGACAAGGTGATAATAACATCCGATAACCCCCGCTTTGAGGAACCGCAGGATATTATCAACGATATGCTGGCCGGTCTTACAAAGGAGGATATGCATAAGGTGATATCCATTGTTGACCGCCGCGAGGCCATACGTACCGCATGCATGATTGCACAGGCAGGCGACGTTATCCTGGTGGCCGGCAAGGGTCATGAGGATTATCAGGAGATAAAGGGAGTCAAGCACCATTTTGACGACCATGAGGTTATTCGTGAATGCTTTTAAATAAAAGGTATAGATGCTGTACAGTCTGTTTGAATACTTGAAGAATGCCGGAGTTGATATTCCGGGCGGAGGAATGTTCAGTTATGTGACATTCAGGGCCATTTTCGCACTGGTCATGTCACTGGTGGTTTCATGCTGGTTCGGCAGTCATTTCATTGACATGCTCAAGAAGCGTAACATCTCTGAGACGCAGCGTGACGTAAAGCTGGATCCGTTTGGCGTGACCAAGAAGGGCGTACCCACAATGGGCGGTGTGATTATCATCGTTGCCATCCTGCTTCCCTGTATTCTGATAGGTGACCTTAAGAACGTCTACATGTGGCTCATGCTCATAACCACCGTCATTCTTGGAGTGATAGGTTTTGCCGATGACTACATCAAGACATTCCGCGGTAACAAGGACGGCCTGAACGGCTGGCTCAAGGTGACAGGTCAGTTGGCACTGGGTCTGATTGTGGGCCTGACACTGCGTTACAGCCCGCAGGTGGTCATAAACGAGAAGGTAGAGACACGCATAGAGAACAACACCGAGATAGTAGTAAAGACTCCCGATGTAAAGTCAACCCGTACCACGATACCGTTCTTCAAGAACCATAACCTTAACTATTCCGATATGTTTGGCTGGTTGGGAGAGTCCAATAAGTATAAGGCAGGCTGGATATTCTTTGTTCTGCTCACCCTCTTTGTGGTGACCGCGGTATCCAACGGCTCCAACCTGAACGACGGCATGGACGGCATGGCAGCCGGAAACAGTGCCATAATAGGAGTTACGCTGGGTATTCTGGCATACGTTTCCAGTAACGTTGTGACCGCCAGTCATTTTGACCTTATGTATGTGCCCGGAAGCCAGGAGGTGGTTGTATATCTGGCCGCATTCGTGGGTGCCCTGATAGGTTTCCTCTGGTTCAACTCATACCCGGCACAGATATTCATGGGCGATACGGGCAGTCTGACCATAGGCGGTATCATTGCCGTGGCTGCGCTCTGCATACACAAGGAACTGCTGCTTCCCATATTGTGCGGTGTGTTCCTGGTTGAGAGCCTGTCGGTAATATGCCAGCGTTTCTATTACAAGCTGGGAAAGCGCAAGGGTGTGCATCAGCGCATATGGAAGCGCACTCCCATACATGATCATTACCGTACAAGCATGGAGCAGGTGCTCAAGGCCGATCCCACCAGCACCGTAAGGTTCCACGGAAATGACAACAAGTTACAGTTTGAGACCAAGATTACGCTCAGGACCTGGATTATAAGCATAGGTCTTGCAGCGCTTACAATATTGACCTTGAAAATCAGATGAGAATTATGTCACAGAAGAAAATTGTTGTTCTGGGTGCAGGAGAGAGCGGTACAGGCGCAGCCATTCTGGCTAAAGCCAAGGGCTTTGACGTGTTTGTATCGGACCTGTCCGAGATTAAGGAGCATTACCGTAATGAACTGGACCTGCGCGGAATAGAGTGGGAACAGAAACAGCATACCGAGGCCAGGATACTGGCTGCCGATGAGGTGATAAAGAGCCCGGGAATCCCCAAGGAGGCTCCCATCATACAGAAACTCATGGCGCAGGGCACTCCCATAATATCGGAGATTGAGTTTGCCGGCCGATACACCAACGCCAAGATGATCTGCATCACCGGATCAAACGGCAAGACCACCACCACATCGCTCATTTACCATATATTCAAGATGGCGGGCATGAACGTGGGCCTGGCCGGTAACATAGGCAGCAGTCTGGCATGGCAGGTGGCCGAGAAGAACTATGACTACTATGTCATTGAGTTGAGCAGTTTCCAGTTGGACAACATGTATGACTTCAAGGCCGATATCGCCATCCTCATGAACATAACCCCCGACCATCTGGACCGTTATGACCATGAGATGCAGAATTACGTGGATGCCAAGATGCGAGTAATCCGCAACCAGACCAAGGACGATGCGTTCGTTTACTGGAGCGATGATCCCATCATCACACGTGAACTCAAGAAGTACGGTCTGCAGGCTACCCTCTATCCCTTCGCAGAGGCCAAGAGGGAGGATCTGGCAGCTTATGTCGAGGACGAAACCCTTTACTTTACCAAGCCCTACGCCTTCAACATGGAGCAGGAGTCACTCTCGCTCACAGGCAAGCATAACCTCTACAACTCAATGGCTGCGGGAATATCGGCCAACATAGCCGGTATCAAGAGTGAGACAATCCGCAAGGCCCTGCAGACATTCCAGGGCGTGGAGCACCGTCTGGAGCGCGTAACCAGGGTAAACGGAATAGACTTTATAAATGACTCCAAGGCAACCAACGTGAACAGCTGCTGGTACGCCCTGCAGAGTATGCCTGTCAAGTGCGTGCTGATTTTGGGCGGCAAGGACAAGGGTAATGACTACAACGAGATTGCTGACCTGGTACGTGAAAAGTGCTGCGGTCTGGTTTATATGGGCCTGCACAACGAGAAACTGCATGACTTCTTTGACGGATTCGGACTTCCCGTGGCCGATGTACAGTCTATGAAGGATGCGGTTGACGCCGCTTACAAAATGGCTCACAGCGGAGAGATTGTACTGCTCAGTCCCTGCTGTGCCAGCTTTGACCTCTTTAAGAGTTATGAGGACCGCGGCGATCAGTTCAAGGCATGCGTAAGAGCTTTATGATTTGAGATATGGAAAATACCGGGGATAAACCTAAAGTCAGACAACTGCTGAACGGAGACCGTACCATCTGGACCATGGTATTCATACTGTGTGCCATATCTCTTGTTGAGGTATTCTCGGCCAGTAGCCGTCTCACATTCGGCAAGAGCAGTTTTCTGGCTCCGATAATATCACATACCATGCATCTGGGCATAGGCCTGGTGGGTATGTGGCTGGTGCATCTGCTCCACTACAAGTGGTACAGGTTGTTCCCGGTATTGCTTGTGCCCCTGTCAATACTCCTGCTGGGTTACCTCTCTATACGCAGTATGGGTTCATCGGGTGCCGAGCGTTGGATAAATCTGGGATTCTTCCAGCTGCAGCCCTCTGAATTGGGCAAGATAGGAGTGATAATGACTGTGGCTTACTGGCTCTCCAAACTCAAACCCGAGGATGAACTGAGCCAGGCAAATACATTCTGGAAGATTCTGGCACTGACAGGATTGGTAGATGCATTGATTGTGGGTGAGAACCTCTCGACTGCCGTTCTTCTGGCCGGTGTGATATTCGTGATGATGATACTGGGCGGTATAGCATGGCGAAGGATGTTGGCCCTGACGGGCGTGGTTGTAGGCGCGGGAATAGTAGCGGTTGTGATATTGCTGTTTGTCCCGGCGCAGACCATACGCGACTCCAAAATCATACCTTCACGTGCTACCACATGGCAGGCACGTCTTCAGGATTTCAGCCAGACCAAGAATAAACCCAACGCATATGAGTATGCCAAACTGGTGGCCCCCGAGAAGCCGCAGGAGACGCATGCCAACATAGCCATAGCAACCAGTAATATCCTGGGCAAGGGTCCCGGCAACTCCGATGAGCGTGACTATCTGCAGGAGGCCAGTTGTGACTTTATTTATGCAATCATAATCGAGGAACTGGGAATGGCCGGCGGAATCATAGTGATGCTGGTTTATATCATACTCCTGTACAGGGTAGGGCGCATAGCGACCAAGTGCAAGGAGAAATATCCCGCATATCTGGCCATGGGACTGGGTATGCTGTTGGGGCTTCAGGCATTTATAAACATGTCAGTGGCAGTGGGACTGTTCCCCGTTACGGGACAGCCGTTACCGCTCATAAGCAAGGGAGGAACATCGGTCCTGATGACAAGCGGCTGCATAGGCATGCTATTAGGCATAAGCAACACTCTTGAAAAGGAGGCGCGCGGAGAGCAGGTGCTGGGAACGGAGGCCGATATCCCCACACCGGTTGACGGAAACGAATCATTTGACGAAAACTAAAAATATATATGGAGACAAAACCAAGAATAATTATCAGCGGAGGCGGTACAGGAGGACACATCTTCCCGGCAGTGTCGATAGCGCATGCAATCAAGGCGCTAAGTCCGGAGGCGGAGATCCTGTTTGTGGGAGCCGAGGGCCGTATGGAGATGCAGCGTGTGCCGCAGGCAGGTTTTAACATAAAGGGACTACCCATCTGCGGTTTTGACCGCAAGAACCCGCTCAAGAATATTGTGGTGCTGTTCAAGATAGTACGCAGTCAGATGATGGCACGCCGCATAATACGTCAGTTCCGTCCTATGGTTGCAGTGGGAGTGGGCGGTTATGCCAGCGGACCTACTCTGAGCATTGCCGGAAAGATGGGCATACCCACACTGCTTCAGGAGCAGAACTCCTATGCCGGTGTGACCAACAAACTGCTGGCCAAGAAGGCCTCAAAGATTTGTGTGGCTTATGACGGAATGGACCGTTTCTTTCCTGCCGATAAGATAATCAAAACCGGTAACCCCGTGCGTCCCACCCTTGCCAAGGGCGGCATTTCACGTAAGGAGGCATCGGTTGCAATGGGACTTGACCCCGACAAAAGGACCGTTCTGATTGTGGGAGGCAGCCTTGGCGCCCGTACTCTTAACGAGAGCGTGATGGCCAACCTGGACCTGATACGCATGTCTTATGACGTACAGTTCGTATGGCAGACCGGTAAGTACTACTTTGAGGAGATGAAGAGCCGTCTGGCTGCCGAGGAGCCTGTAGACAACCTCTTCCCCACGGAGTTCGTACAGGATATGGATCAGGCTTACGCTGCCGCCGACCTGGTGATTTCACGCGCCGGTGCCGGTACTATCTCGGAACTCTGCCTTCTGGGCAAGCCGGTGATCCTGGTTCCCTCACCCAATGTGGCCGAGGACCATCAGACCAAGAACGCCCTGGCTCTGGCCGACAGGGACGCCGCCATTCACATCCGTGACGTGGATGCCAAGAAGGAACTCATTCCGGCAGCCGTTGACCTGGTAAAGGATGATTCCCGTCTGCAGCAGCTGCATGACAACATACTTAAACTGGCCATGTATGATTCGGCCGAGATAATTGCCCGTGAGGTACTCAAACTGGCCGGTTACGGAAGCGGTTCACTCAGTCTGGACGACATAAAGTCTGTCTACTTTGTAGGTGCCGGAGGTATCGGCATGAGCGCCCTGGTACGTTATTTCCTGGCTCGCGGATGTAAGGTGGGCGGTTATGACAAGACTTCGACTGACTTGACATCGGCCCTGATAAAAGAGGGTGCCATGATAGGTTTCGATGATGATGTGGACAAGGTGGATGCCTGCTTCAAGGATTCAGCCTCAACACTCGTGGTTTATACTCCAGCCATTCCGGCCGACAACAAGATTCTGAACTGGTTCAACATGCACTGCTTTGACGTGCAGAAACGCGCTCAGGTGCTTGGCACTCTGACCCGTTCGCTGGATGGTTTGTGCGTGGCCGGAACACATGGCAAGACCACCACATCTTCAATGGTGGCATATATTCTGGACGGTACCGATGAGGGCTGCAACGCTTTCCTGGGCGGTATTCTCAAGAACATAGGCAGCAACCTGATGATTTCAAACAAGAGCCGCCGCGTTGTAATTGAGGCCGATGAGTTTGACCGTTCGTTCCACCATCTGACTCCGTTGCGCTCTGTCATTACCGCCGTTGATGCCGACCATCTTGATATTTACGGCACATATGAGGCATACGTGGAGAGTTTCCGCAAATACACATCGCTCATAAAGCCGGGCGGTGACCTGATACTGCATGTTGGCCTGGCCGACAAGATCAAGCCGCAACTGCAGCGGGGTGTGAACCTTTACACCTACGGTCTGGACGAGGGTAATTTCCACGCCGCAAACATAAGGGTGGGTAACGGTGAACTCAGGTTTGATTACGTTTCCCCGCTGGGCAGTATCGCCGATGTGGAACTGGGCGTGCCCATCCCCATCAATGTTGAGAATGCAGTGGCTGCAATGGCTATGGCACAGATGAGCGGTGCGCCGGACAATGTCATCCGCGAGCGCATCGGCTCATTCCGCGGATGTGACCGCCGTTTTGACTTTCATGTAAAGAAGGCCGATACGGTTTATCTGAGTGACTATGCGCACCATCCCGAGGAGATACGTCAGTGTGCCCTGTCACTGCGCAAACTCTATGAGGGACGCAAGATTACATGCATATTCCAGCCGCACCTTTATACCCGCACAAGGGATTTCTACAATGAGTTCGCTGACAGCCTCTCACTGTTTGACGAGGTATGGCTGCTGGAGATATATCCTGCACGCGAGCAACCCATACCGGGTGTTACAAGCGCGCTGCTGGCTGAGAACATGAAACCGGGCGTTTGTAAGGGAGTGATTTCACGTAACCAGGTTCCTGAACTTGTCAAGTCCATCAAGGATGATGTCCAGGTGCTGGTAACCCTGGGTGCCGGTGATCTGGAGGATTATGTTGAAACAATAACAGAGATACTCAAATAAGGTGCTTAAGAAGATACTGTCCATATTATCGGTGGTTCTGCTGGCCGGATATCTGGGATATTCGGTGATAGCCATGACAGACAGGCATGAGGATACCCGTCTGTGCCGTGGCGTGGACCTGCATATCACGGATAGTCTTCATTTTGACCTTATAGATGAGGAGATGGTGCTGGGCGTGCTTCAGGAGCATTCTATTGATCCGGTGGGTCTGCCGCTTGATGAGATTGACCCTGAAAAGATAGAGGCCACGCTGCTGATGCATCCCCTGGTGGGCAAGGTACAGTGCTACAAGACCGGCGGAGACCTGCTCAGGATAAACCTCTCAAGCAAGGTGCCTCTGGTACGTGTCATGAACAACCGCGGCCAGGATTTCTATGTGGATAGCAAGGGTGAGATACTTACCCAACGCTCGCTTGCGGTTCAACTGCCGGTGGCAACCGGTTACATAGACCGTCAGTTTGCGGCCGATGAGTTGCTGCAGGTGGTACGGGTGCTGGATCGTTCAGAGTTCTGGAAGGCACAGGTTGAACAGATAAACGTGACCAAGGACAGGCAGATAGAACTGGTGCCCCGCGTGGGTGACCATCTGCTGATATTGGGTACGGCCGATAACATTGAGGAGAAACTGGAGCGTCTCATGAACTTCTATGAGAAGGGCCTGGACAATGTGGGCTGGAACAAGTACCGCTCCATAAGCGTAGCCTATGACGGCCAGGTAGTATGTAAGAAACGATAATAAGATAGATGGAAGAAAAAGTAATTGTTGCTATTGAACTTGGCTCGTCCAAGATCTCAGGCGTGGCTGGTCAGATAATGACTGACGGTTCACTCAAGGTGCTGGCCTATGCCGGTGTGCCGTCATCGTCATGCATCCGTCACGGCGCTGTCTATAACCTGGACAAGACGGCTAATGCCATAGCCGAAGTCGTGGAACGTCTCAATTCAATCCTTTCAACCAGCATAGAGAAGGTCTATGTGGGTTACAATGCAAAGGGTCTCAAGTCCATAATCAGCAAGGTGGAGCACCAGTTTGAAGATGAGACTGTTGTCAGCCAGGAGGTTATAGACGATATGTTCCAGCAGTGCAGCGAGATAGACTATGAGGGTTATGTAAACCTGTTCCAGGAGTCACAGGAGTATGTCGTTGACAACAAGCGCGGAACGGAGACTGACCCCATCGGTGTAGCCTGCCGTTCACTGGGCGGCAGTTACCTGAACATCCTGCTTAAGAAACAGGTGGCCGATTACATTGCACAGTGCTTCATGATGGCACAGGTTGAGATTGTGGACGGCTATGTTGCACCCATGGCCGAGGCCGATGCCATCCTGACCGATGATGACCGCCAGCAGGGCTGCGTCCTGGTTGACTACGGTGCCGACACCACCACCGTATCGGTCTATAAGAACGGCATGCTGCGTTACCTTCGTGTAATTCCGCTTGGCAGCGCGCTGATTACCCGTGACCTTTCGGCAATACTCAAGATAGAACCCGAGCAGGCAGAGCAGATAAAGTGCACCTACGGCCTGTGCAACCTCATAGGCAGCCAGGATGCCAGCGAGACAATAATGATCAATGACAGCAAGGTGCTGCTCAAGGATATAGGCGATATAATCGAGGCCCGTAACGAGGAGATAATCCGTAACGTATGCGCACAGATCAAGGCATCGGGTTACGGTGAGGTCCTTTATGCGGGAATAGTTCTGACAGGCGGCGGCTCACAGTTGCGCCAGTTGGATCAGGTGTTTGTCAAACTGATGCCTTCAATGCGCCGTCCGCGTGTGGTGACTGAACCGGCATGCGGCGTGACATGGATTGAGCCCAGCTGGAAACGCGGCGACGGCTCACAGCTGGCACTGCTTTCAGTTATGGCCAAGGGCGATGAGAACTGCTGCGAACTTCCCAAGATGGACGAGATTGACAATATATCGGCCGAGAATCAGGATAAGGTGGTTCAGATAGATCTCTTTACCGAGGCTGGTGAGAGCGCTCAGGCCGAGCGTGACCGCAAGGAGCAGGAGGAACGTGAGAAAGCCGCTGCCCAGAAGGAGGAAGAGGCTGCCTTGAGAGAGGAGGAGGCTGAGAAAAAACGTACCAAGAAGGTCAGCGTGTTCAAGCGTTGGGTTGACAACGTGATGAACATGGGTGAGAGTTTCTTTGAGGATAAAGACAACAATTGACTATGAACCAGGATATAAAAGAATTTGAGGAGAAAGAGATTCTCCCGTTTGATTTTCCTACCGAATCGCGTAAGATAATCAAGGTTATCGGTGTGGGCGGCGGTGGCAGCAATGCCGTCAAGAACATGTACCGTGAAGGTATCCATGACGTGGTTTTCGTTATAGCCAATACTGACCAGCAGGCATTGGCCGATTCGGACATACCCATCAAACTCCAGTTGGGCCGTCAGACCACCAACGGTCTGGGTGCCGGCAATGACCCTGCAGTGGCCCGCAAGGCTGCCGAGGAGAGCATGGAGGAGATCAAGGCACAGTTCAAGGACGATACCCAGATGGTATTCATCACCGCCGGAATGGGCGGCGGTACAGGAACCGGTGCGGCTCCCGTGATTGCCAAGTGCGCCAGAGACTGCGGCATGCTTACCGTGGGCATCGTAACCATCCCGTTCAAGTTTGAGATGCGCCCCAAGATCAAACAGGCGCTCAAGGGTGTGCGCGAGATGTCACAGTATGTCGATGCACTGCTCGTTATAAGCAATGAGAAACTGCTTGAGATGTACCCCGACAAGAGCGTGGCTACCGGTTTCAAGCATGTTGACGAGACCCTTACCACTGCAACCAAGAGTATAGCCGAGCTGATTACCTGCCGCGGTATAATAAACCTTGACTTCCGCGATGTCAAGAAGATACTGAGCAACGGCGGTGTAGCCATAATGAGTACCGGTGTCGCCAAGGGCGAGAACCGTGTCAACCAGGCTTTTGACGCTGCTCTGAAATCGCCTCTTCTCTACAACAATGATATTCATAAATCCAAGAAAATTCTGTTTAACATCTACCAGAGCACACAGGCTGACCATCAGCTGATGCTTGACGAGATGAATGAGGTGCGTCATTTCATGGATAAGTTCGAAGACAAGAACATCGAGGTTATCTGGGGCCTTGCCAATGACGACACCCTGACCGATGAGGTCAAGATAACTGTTCTGGCTACCGGTTTCGGTATGGAGAGCATTCCTATGATGGATGATGAGGAGGAGGCTGACCGCGTCATCGAGGATATTTACGGTGACCGCGTAGACAAACGCCAACTCTATCTCTATGAGATGACCGATGCCGACCTGGACAATGACGCACTGATTGATGCCATCGAGGCATCACCTACATATCTCAGGAATACTGTGGGATTGTCCGAGCTCAAGGCACTGCGTGCCTAACCGAACACCGTCTCAAGTACCTCTATTGACTTGAGCAGAGGGAATGAGGGTATGTGAAGACGGAAGAATGTATTGAGTGCATTCAGCAGCATGACGCGTTCCTGACCTGTCAGGGGCGCGTCTTTCATTCCGTCATAATCTGAGTTCATGAGCAGGTACAGCTTGTATGAAAGCTCGGCGGGTATGTACTCGGTATGCTTGGGGAGCAGGGGAGTGAAACAGCCGTCGCGCATATCGAGCACGCATCCGGGTACGTATTCATCGGCATTGGGACATACTCCTATGTGGCTTGCAGTGCCTATGATGAAGGCTATGTGGAAGTTGGAGTAGGTGCCCTCCTGGGCGCGGTCAAACCATGAAAGAGATTCGGTCAGGAACCTGAACAGGGCGGGATTGTTCTGCTCTCCCTTAAGGGCGTATGTGAGGAACTCAGACAGGAACAGCGCAATGGCGCTTTTAAAGGGATTGCGCGGTATATCTCCGTAGGGGGCGCAGTTCTTTATCTCCTTTATGTGCTGGAGCGACTCAGTTGGAATATACTCGGCCTGGAACTCAAGTTGGGTGAGCGGTTGCAGCAGGGTGTTGCGGCTGGCGTTCTTTCCGGTCTTGGAGAGAAACCATATAAAGGGCACCATACCGTGCTGGCTGGTAAATACGTGAGCCACGCTCGTACGGTCATTATGCCTTACGGAACCTATCAGTATGCCTCTTTCAACCTGCCACATAACTTTTCTCTATGGTAGCGAAGATATAAAAAAATACTGGAGAAAGTTTGATGTTTGGAAAAATGTAACTACTTTTGCATCCGCTTTATAGGGCGGCCTCCCGTGAGGCTACCGGAAAGGATGGCGCGTTCGTATATCGGCTAGTACTCAAGATTTTCATTCTTGCAAGATGAGTTCGACTCTCATACGCGCTACAAATTGAATAATTAAAAAAACGTTTTTTATAATGGCAAACCACAAATCAGCCCTCAAGGCTATCAGAAAGAGCGAGAAGAGAAGACTTCACAACCGTTATTATGCAAAGACCATGCGTAATGCAGTTCGTCAGCTTCGCGCTATGACCAACAAGGAGGAGGCTGCTGCAACCTATCCCAAGGTTCAGAAGATGCTGGACAAGCTGGCTAAGACCAAGCTCATCCACAAGAACAAGGCCGCTAACCTCAAGTCAAAGCTTTGCGCTCACATCGCTAAGCTCGCTTAACACAAAAGGGACGGTTCCCTCTGTGTCAGTTAGTAAAAAATAGGTTGGAATTTTTTCCAACCTTTTTTTTACGCGACCGGAGGGAGCCAAGCGACGGAACGGAGCGTTTTTGCGATAGCAAAATAAAATAAGGCTTATGCCACTTGTGGCGACATTGATGCTTTAAGCATCGATGTTGGCATAGGTTGCGTTGCGCTCGATGAACTCGCGGCGGGTGCCGACATCCTCACCCATCAGCATGCTGAAGATGCGGTCAGCCTCGGCGGCATCCTGGATGTGAACCTGCTTGAGCAGACGGTTCTCGGGGTTCATTGTGGTATCCCAGAGCTGCTCGGGGTTCATCTCACCCAGACCTTTATAGCGCTGGGTTATGATGTTTGACTCAAGTCCTGCACCGTACTGGTCGATAAAGCGCTGGCGCTGAACGTCATCA
>JAFXMB010000104.1 GCA_017530735.1 Bacteroidaceae bacterium
AGCCGCTTCTCTTTTGGGGGAAGCGGTTTTATTTTTCGGTTTTTCGATTTACTTTTGGGAGTTTTCTGCAACTATGGGGTAGAGACGCGATTATGACACGACAGGAATTTGAACAGTTGACTCTACGGATACGAAGCAGGTTGGTGCTGATGGCCGGCCGTTTCGTGAAGGATTCGGGGATTACCGATGCGGCCGATGATATTGTACAGGAGTCGCTGATCATGCTTTGGAGTCAGACGGAGAACGGATATGAGATACAGAATCCTGAGGCTCTGGCTGTTACTATAACAAAGAAGGTGTGTCTTGCACATCTGCGCGGTAACAGAGCTGTGATGCAGCCTATTGACGGGATTGATGTGAGCGGAGGTCCGTCGGCATCGGCCCTGACTGATGAGACCGATATGAATGCCGTAAAGGAGTCGCTGTTGGCAATGCTCACGCCTACGCAGAGGCATTATCTGCATCTGAGAAATGAAATGGGGCTCTCTCTTGATGAGATGGAGGAGGTGACGGGATGTCCCAAAACAAGTATTAAAACAACGCTTTCAGCAGCCCGCAGGCTGATGATGGAACACATAAAGAAGGACTTATGAATACTATGCTTGAAAACAAACAGTTCCGCAAGGCTCTTGCAGAGCGATACCTGGATGCCGATACCACCATCCGTGAGGAGCAGATGCTGGCCCAGTACTATGCATCGCATCAGCCTGATGACGATGAGGAGCCGATAGCCGCACTTATTAAGATGACGCACGCGGGTGCATCGGACATGATTGATACGGCCGATTTTGACCGCATTACCAAGAGCAGAAGGCCTTTACGCGTGATTCTCAGGTGGAGTTCGGTGGCAGCCGCTGCAATCATTCTGATGCTTGTGAGCCTGCATATCGGCCACAAACAGTTGCAGCCGGAGAATCAGACGGCTATCAGCACCATGCAGATTCTGGAGGGTATGGAGATGATCTCCAAGATTGAGGTGGGAGAGATTGAATCCGTTAAGGCCGAACCTCAGGGCAGCATGGTTGTCATAACCGTTAAACTTACCGACGGCAAGGAACGGAGCTACTCGATGACGTGTAATTCCGATGCCAGTTCGCTATCATTCACTGCATTAAACTAACTTTAATAAATAATTGAATATGAACGCATTATTAATCTCAGCACTGTTTGCTGCGCTGTCAGTTTCCAATGAAATTGCAGCCCCGACCGACACCATCAACCGCTATGTAATAGACGGTCAGACCATCACTGCATTTGACGGCTCTCAACTGGTCTCAAAGACCATTGTCAAGTATGACATAAATTACAAGAACTCTACCGAAGGGGTAATCAAAGAGCATAATATCAAGACAAAAATATCGGACCCATTTGATATGTTCATGAGTTCAGATGTTAATACAGACCCAACTGGCAAATCATCAAGAACATATAAGTCTTCAACGTCGGAATCAGGAAGCATAACATCTTCTACATATAAGTCCAACGGCTTTTCTGAGGGGGAACTGAAGAGTGCCTTTAAAGAAGGTGAAACACCGCTCATTATTGTAGACGATGAAGTCTTCAACGGAAGCATCGAAGATATAGATGCTGAAAACGTCCGGTCCATGACCGTCCTGAAAGGAAAAGCTGCAGTAACCGTCTGGGGAGAAAAAGGAAAGAACGGAGTAATAGAAATCAAAACCAAAAAATGAGCAATTGGGGTCAGGCCCCAATTGCACGTTTTAGCCGCTTCTCTTTTTGGAGGAGCGGTTTTATTTGTTGGGATGTTGATTGATGGTTTGCTCTATTTGATTGTTGGGTTCTCTTCGGGTGTCCCAAAGAGCTGTCACCTCTATGTGTTTATCTACAATACGGTAAACTATTTTGTTATAACTGCAGACTACAATACTTCTGTATTTGGATGGAAGGTCTGACAATAATGGTTCAACAGGACCCAAATGAGGGTTCTTCTCAAGAAGTCTATTTGTACGCTTCATCTCCGCCATAAAATCGTTCATTGATTCCTGACCGAATTCATGACGGATGTAACTGGCAGCCCGGATAAGTTGTTCCTTGGACTGCTTGTTCCATCTTACTCTCATTAAATAGGTAGTTTAGTGTTTTTCTTTGGCTAAAGCCTCATCTATTTCCAAGAACATTTCTTTGCTGTCCTGCCATTGGCCCGATGCAAACTGTTTTTCGCCATCAGCCACCATTTGATGTATTTCTTCAATGGAGAAGGGATTGTGTTGAACTGTCGTCTTTGCAAACATACCTCTATTGCCGGCATTTACAGAATAAGGTATTGCCGGTTCGCAAACTTCTTTTTTGATGTTTTTCATATAAATCTGTCATCTAATTAATTGTACGACAAATATATTGTTTTTGAGAGAAAAAAACAAGAAAAAGGATACTGGGTGCGCGTGGCATTCCAGGCGGAGGAAACTGGCTAAAACATTTATCTTTTTTAGCAGAAAAAGCTTTGCAGAGTCGTGCAGAAAGCGGAAATTTGCAGGCGTAAAACTTCAGGGTGGGGCGAAATTCCCCGACCGGCGGTAGAGTCCGCGAGCCGAAAGGTTGAACCGTTGCGATTACGGTACCGACAGTATAGTCTGGATGGAAGAAGAATTTATGAGTATCAAAACAGTCCTGTCAGGCGTTATCGCGCCTGCAAAACTTGTTTGTGCCAAGGGCATGAACAAGACATCCGAGTTCAGTTTTTCGGCTATGGCCGACAGTATGTCATTCAGACTTATCAGGTTTGCATGCCTGTTTGTGTTGTTGTTTGCCAGCGTGGGTGCATCGGCACAGAACACTACCGCATCTATCAGCGGTTCCGTGAAAGATTCCGAGGGTGAGCCTCTCCAGGCGGCAGCAGTTGTAGTTACAAACAATGAGACGGGCGCTTTCTACGGCGCTGTAGCCAATAAGTACGGTGTATTCTCGTTATCCGGCCTCAAGCCCGGCAAGTATTTGGTGACGGTGTCATTCCTGGGTTATCAGGATGTGGCATATGACAACGTGGTGCTCTCTATGGGTAAGGATTACAATTTCAATGTGATACTTAAGGAGGAGACGCTGAATATCCCCACCGTGACCATACGCGGTGAGAGCACGCATTTTAACGAGACACGCACCGGCCAGACTTACAACCTGAACCGTGAGAGCATGGCGATGCTGCCGTCAGTTAACCGCAGCATGCTGGATTACACACGTCTGTCACCCTACAGCGGCATTGAGAACACAATGGCGGGTAGGGACGGCCGCGGAACCACACTCACAATAGATGGCGCCGTTCTGAACAACAGCTTTGGTCTTTCGGCCGATCTGCCCGGCGGCGGAACACCTATTTCTATTGATGCAGTCGAGGAGATGCAGGTGGCAATTGCGCCTTACGATGTACGTCAGAGCAACTTTACCGGCGGTGGAATCAATGTAATCACCAAGTCCGGTACAAACACTTTCAAGGGCACTGCCTACACCTATTTCCATAATGAGAAGATGCGCGGCAACCGTATTGACGGCGTGGATCTGGGTAACAGGGTAAGCAACAGCCATACTACGGTGGGATTCACTCTGGGTGGTCCGATACTTAAGGATAAACTGTTCTATTTTGTTAATGCTGAGTATGTTACCACACCCGGTCCGATAACCGAGTATAAGCTTTCACAGGACGGCGTGGGTGACGATGCCGCTAAGATAAGCCGCGTTACGGCAGCCGATATGGACCAGTTTGCCGCCTCACTCAAGGCATACGGTTATGATGCAGGCGGATATGACCTCACCAACGGTGACCAGACCAATACCAAGGTTCTGGCACGTCTGGACTGGAACATCAACAACAACCACAACCTGATGCTGCGTTACAACTGGACCGGCAACAAGCAGTGGAACACTCCCAATGCCAAGAGCACAGTAGGTGCCAAGGCTGCATCGGACCGCATATCAAAGAATTCATACGCATTCCTTAATAACTGCTTCAGTATCAATGATAACGCCTGGTCAGCAGTAGCCGAGCTCAACAGCCGTCTTAGCGGTAAGATGAGCAACAAGCTGTCGGCAAGCGTATCGGATGTAAGCAATCTGCGTGGTTCAGAATCTGCCTGGTTCCCGCATATCGATATCCGCAAGGACGGTGACGCATTCATGAGTGCAGGTTATGAGGCATTCTCAAACGGAACCGGAAACTACGTGCGTACATATAATTTCAGTGACCATATCCGCTGGACATTGGCTCACAGCACCATTACTGCAGGTTTCAGTTACCAGTATCAGAAGGGTGCCACCAACTACCGCATGTACGGAACAGGTTACTACCGATACAACTCACTGGAGGATTTCATCAATCAGGCTGCTCCTGCGGCATTCGGAATGACTTATACATATGACGGAATTGATGATCCGGCGTCACGTACATCGTTCGGTCAGACAGCCGCATTCCTGCAGGCGGAGTCGCATATAACAGACAAGTTTACTGTTACTTACGGACTCAGAGCAGACCATATGCAGTATTATGAGCCGCTCCAGACCAATGAGTCATTCAAGGCTCTTGACTGGACAAACCACTTCTATGCACCCGGTCAGGCTCCTGCAGGTTACCAGGCTCCCGTGATTGACAACGGCAAGTGGCCCAAGGCAAACGTGCAGCTGTCACCGAGAGTAGGATTCAACTGGGATGTGGACGATGCCCGCACGCTGACTGTTCACGGCGGTGCAGGTCTGTTTACGGGCCGAATCCCTCTGGTTTTCTTTGCCACAATCCCCAACAGCAGCGGTATGTTGCAGAACACGGTTATGTTCCCCACGGCAGGTGATGCCTTCCTGACAGGTCTGCAGGGCAAGTTCCTCTACACAGAGGCAGACTTGAGGAACTATCTTATACAGCAGGGGCTTCCCATGACAGCAAACCCCAATCCGGTGCTTAAAGGTGCATCAATAACCGGTATTCAGGATAATTTCAAACTGCCGCAGGTGTTCAAGACATCCCTGGCCATTGACTATGAGCCCGATGACCTGGCATTCCCGCTGGCAGTATCGGTTGAGGGTATATACAACAAGGATATAAACGCCGTATATATTGAGAACTACAACCAGGTTCACGACG
>JAFXMB010000011.1 GCA_017530735.1 Bacteroidaceae bacterium
GACGGTAATGAGGACTACTCCGGCAACCGTCTGCCCTATGTGCCCGAGCACACGCTGTTCCTTAACGCAGGATACAGCTTCAAGATAGGAAGCAAGACACTTGACGTGGACGCATCCCTTCGCGGCGAGGGTCCATTCTGCTGGAACGAATCCGGGTCTCAGAAAGAGAGGTTCCATCTCAAGGCCAACGCACGGATAGCACTCCTCTCTGAAAATTGGGAACTCTTTGTCAGGGCCGATAACCTGACCAATGAGACCCACAGGAGTTTCTATTTCAAATCCATGGGCAACGAGTTCTTTGCATTGGACAAGCCCAGAATAATTATGACAGGAATAACTTTAAAACTATAAAAACATGAAGAAAACAGTATTTATTCTCGCTGCAATGGCAGCAGTTCTGGTGAGTTGTGACAAAGCTGAAACCGACAACATCAAGCAGGAGGAAGATGTTGTGACAGTAAACAGCGATACCGTATTCTATTCAGGTACCTTGCTTGCAAACGCATCAAGCGGTGACTGCCAGACTCCCGATACAAAGATCAGCATCAACCCTTCAGACAAGGCTGATTCTACATCAATCACCATTTTTAAGGCCAAACTGGCACAGAGAATGCCGGCCATGGATATCATCATTCCGGGCATTACAGTACAGAAGAACGGTAACGTAACCGTTCTCGCAGCAGACAGCACCGTTCCCCTGGCAATGGGCAACCCCTTCCCCAACTACACTGTCACCGGGTTTGAGGGTGAGATACTGAACGATGAGATTACATTCTCACTCAAATTCGGCTCAACTCCCACATCATACAGCGGCCAGCTCCTGAAGTAGCCCAGGCGCTCCCCGCCAAAGTGTCCCACGCCCACCCGCGCCAGAGCATGTTCTGAGCAGGGTGAGCGTGGGACACTGGCTTTTCTCGGGGTCATGTCCCACACTAATCGCGCCCAAGAGCCTTCTGAGCGGTAGTTGTGTGGGACACTTTGGCGGGAAGGTTATTGTTCATGGATTAATTTTTTCATATATTCGCAGTCAGGAATACAAACACAACAAATAATAGTATTATGAGAAAAAGTCTTTTAATGGTGCTGGCAGTCATGTTCATGACCGTTTGCTCAGCCAAGGATCCTAAAGTACTGATAACCTACTTTTCACCCACAGGAACCACTAAGTCTCTGGCACAGGAACTGGGCACCGTTACCGGCGCTGACCTGTTTGAGATTGAGGGTGCTCAGCCCTATACCACTGAAGATGTAAACCTGGGTAACCGCGAGGCACGCGCCTTCAAGGAGATGGCCGACAAGTCTATCCGTCCCGAGGTAAAGGGCAAGCCCGAGAAACTTAAGAGCTATGATGTTGTGTTCATCGGATTCCCCATCTGGGGCGATGCAGCACCCAACATCATAAACTCATTCATTGAGGGCAATGACCTTAAGGGAAAGACTGTGATCATATTCTCAACTTCAGGCAGCAGCAATCTGACCAACTCTTTCAATAAACTTAAAGAGCAGTATCCTGACCTGAATCTTGTGGAGGGCACAACCCTTAAGCGCAACCCCACCCCCGAGGCACGCCAGAACGTAATCAACACCCTTAAAGAGGCCATCCCCGCTAAGTAAATGGCATCACCTAGAGCTTCGTGGGCTTGGGTGCCCACACTGTATTTTGCCGAAGGACTACCTTACGTGCTGGTCGTTACGGTATCGGCCATCATGTTCAAGCAACTGGGTATAAGCAATGCCGATGTAGCTCTCTATACCAGTTGGCTCTACCTTCCATGGGTTATCAAACCGTTCTGGAGCCCGTTTGTGGATCTGGTCAAGACCAAACGCTGGTGGCTGCTGCTTACTCAGTTGATCCTGGGAGCAGGCCTGGCCGGTGTGGCATTGACTCTTAACACCACAAACTTCTTCAAGTGGTCACTGGCTATAATGTGGCTGCTGGCATTCAGTTCAGCAACCCATGACATATCCATTGACGGATTCTACATGCTTGGCCTGGACGAGGGTGAGCAGTCTCTGTTTGTGGGTATCCGCAACACCGCTTACCGCATCGCTATGATTGCCGGTCAGGGCGGTCTGCTCATTATGGTAGGACAGTTTGAAAGGCTGTTCGGATCAACCGTACGCGCCTGGAGTCTGGGATTCCTGGTGGCAGGCGGACTGATGATACTGCTTTGGCTCTATCATTCATACATCCTGCCCCACCCGGTGGCAGACTGCACAATCGGCGTTTCCGGCAAGAATATCCTCAAGGAGTTCGGAATGACCTTTGTAAGTTATTTCAAGAAACCGCATATCGTTCCCGCTTTGCTGTTTATCCTGTTGTTCCGATTCCCGGAAGCACAGTTAGGCAAGATTGCGCCCTTGTTCCTGGTCGATGACGCAGCCGCAGGAGGTCTGGCTCTGACCACTGGACAGGTAGGCTTTGCACAGGGCACCCTTGGCGTAATAGGACTGCTGCTCGGAGGAATCCTGGGTGGTATCACACTGTCCCGTTTCGGACTCAAGAAATGCATCTGGTATATGGTAGCCGCCATTTCCGTACCTGACCTGGTGTATGTCTACCTGAGTTGGTTTCCCACACAGAACATGGCACTGGTAAGCACCTGCATATTCATAGAGCAGATGGGATACGGATTCGGATTCACTGCCTACACACTGTTCCTGATGTATTTTGCTCGCGGAGAGCACCAGACTTCACATTATGCCATCAGCACAGGCATAATGGCTCTGGGTATGATGCTGCCCGGAATGATATCGGGCATGCTTCAGGAGCACATGGGATACCGTACATTCTTTATTTGGGTA
>JAFXMB010000105.1 GCA_017530735.1 Bacteroidaceae bacterium
CGCGGTTGATATCGGCGCTCTGCTCATGAATTGCGCTGAATACGCCGCAGGAGTCACCATCAAACTTGTACTCTGAACGGGTATAGCCAATTCGGTTAATCACTCGGCGTGCAATCTCCTGAAGGTCAATATAGGCCTTGGATTTTACCTCACCTGCAAGTACCACCTGGCCGGTGGTAACAAGGGTCTCACATGCTACCTTTGACTCTGGGTCAAAAGCCAACAATTCGTCTAAGACGGCATCGGATATCTGATCCGCTACCTTGTCAGGGTGTCCCTCGGACACCGATTCGGATGTGAATAAGTATGACATATATACAAATAAAAAAGTCCCAATGTCTATTTGGACAAAGGGGCTGCAATCATATTATGCAAAGAGTATCAAAAGATTGACTTTTAGCATTTTTTTGTGTGGTTGCAAGCTGTCCGGAACCTTCAGGTCCGCAAATCTTTCCACATTGTCCGCTGCAAAGTTACGGATTATTTGTTATCTACAACAAAAAAGCGTGCGAAAAAGTCTTTCGCACGCTTTTTGATTACTCACGGATTACTCAAAGAGCTCCGTATTTTTTGCCGTAGTCAAGCTGCTGCTTCAGATAGTCGTCATTATAGACAACCTTGTAGTCAACGACCTTGCCGTTCTTCTCAACCGGAACGATGTCGGGGTTGATGAATCCGCCGTAAGGCTTCAGGTTCAGGGCCTCGTAACGCTCCTTTACCTCCTTGTGCAGGGCGGGGTCGATGTTTACTGCATAGGTCTCAATCAGGTACTTGCCTGCCTCGTAGTCACCCTCTGACTTGATGCGCTGGATCTCGGCCAGAAGCTGGGCAAAGAGGTCACGCAGTTTCTCATAGTCATTCACTACAAAGTAGGTCTTGCCGTCACGAACCTTCTTCTCAATCACGTTGTCCTTGGCACCCTTCTCGTAGCACCACTCGGCAATGAGCTTGCGGTTCTGCATGTGAGCCTCGGTGTTGGGACGTCCCAGTTCCACACGGGTGAACTGTACCATCAGACCGTTGCGGATATAGTTGGCGTACTCGGCCTTGTAGGCATCCTTGTTGGGCATGATACCCAGTTCAACCATCTTAGGATCGGCGGTAAAGTAGAGACCAAAGAGGTCGGCGCGGGCCTCCTCCAGAGCCGATGCGTACTCACCCATAGCGGTGGTTGCAACACCCGGAAGCAGCTGGCCTGAACCGTGACCCAGGCACTCGTGCAGGTCTGTATGGATTTCATCGGCCCATGAACCCCACTCGCGGTAGAATGCCTTCTCGGCCTCATCCCATGCAAACTCGTCGAGTGTGCTGGTGGGTGATTCCTGTGCGGCATAGTCATATGCGTGTGTGATATTGGCAATGGTAACGCTCTTGCTTCCGTACATCTTGCGTATCCAGTCGGCGTTGGGCAGGTTGATGCCTATAGGTGTTGAGGGATATGAGTCACCTGCCAGGCAGACAGCATTGATGACCTTGGCTGATATGCCCTTGCACTCCTTTTTCTTGAAGCGGGGGTCAACAGGAGAATGATCCTCAAACCACTGTGCGTTGGCACTCAGGATGACCGAGCGCTCCGATGCCTTGTGGTCCTTGATGTTCACGTAGCCTTCCCATGCACCCTTGCGGCCAAGGGGATCATTGTAATCCTCAATGAATCCGTTGATGAAATCAACAGTTCCGATGGTATCCTTTACCCACTCGATGTTGAACTCATCCCAAACCTTAAGGTCACCGGTCTCGTAGTACTTGACGAGCAGGCCAAGCGCACGCTTCTGGATATCGTTCTCTGCGCAGGCGGCAGCCAGCTTGAGTTCCTCACATATCTTGGCGATGGCAGGTCCGTACATGCCGTCAATCTTCCAGGGAATCTCAATGATATTACCGTCCTTATCCTTAGTAACCTTGGTGTTCAGACCGTAGGCGATGGGAGTCTCATCGGTCTTATCCTCGATGGATTCGTAGTATTTCTCAACCTCGGCACGGGTTACTCCCTCGTAGAAGTTACCAGCTGACAGAACAACTATATCGCCGTCTGTAGAGGTAGAGCGGCGCTGCTGAAGAGTGTTGGGATTGTAGATTACATCCAGCAGTTCAGCGCACTTGTCGCCTTCACCTACGGCTTCCATCAGAGATTTGAAATACTCCTGTGAGCACTCGGGGAAGAACTTGTCCTCGGCGTAGTGATGGTGAATGCCGTTGGCAAAGAAAAGACGCTTTGCATATACGGTGAACTGATCGAACTCCTTGCTGGTGCGGTCACCCTTGTAGTTCTCAAGTATGTTCTCAACCACATGACGTATGGGCAGGTTCCACTTGCAGTTCTGGTCCCAGTGAATGTCACGTCCCCATTTGGCTGCCTCGGCCAGATGGTAAGCATATTCCTTCTGCTGAAGTGTAAGTTCCTCCCAACCGGGTATGGTGTAACGCATCACCTTAAGGTCGGCAAACTCATCAAGCAGATACTTGAAATCACTCTTTTTCTGTCCGCAGCCGGCGGTTATGGCCAGCACTCCAGTCATCATCATAATCTTTACAATTGATTTCATCGTTTATTTGTTTTAGTCCATTCTATCGTTTCTTTGATCCTGCCAGTATCACACCGCCCAGAATCATGGCCGATCCCAGTCCTGATACCAGAGTCATCCTTTCACCGAGAATGATTACTGCGGCTATCAGTGTGAACACAGGGTTCAAATATACATAATTGGTGGCGGTTACATTGCCTATTGCCAGCATTACCCTGTTCCATACCACAAAGCATACCAGTGATGCTATGGTTGACAGGAACAGCAGGTTTCCCCATACCTGAATATGGTCAAATCGGACCTGTGCCAGATTGGAGTTGTCAGATAAAAGCAGGAACGGAATAATGGTTACCAGACCCCAGAAGAACACCTTGCGGGTTGCAAAGAGTGTCCCGTAGCGGTCTGTCATCTGTCCCATGAACTGGCTGTAGACAGCCCAGCAAAGGGCGGCCAGGAAAGCCAGGATGTCACCTTTTGGCGAAAGGCTTACGCCGTTACCGTCAAATATCACCATTATCATTCCTGACAGGGCAAGTATTGTGCCTGCCACAAGCGGGAATCTAACTTTTACATCCTCAAGTCCGTCCATGAAAGGTCCTTTGAACAGTCTCTTGAGAGCCAGAGTAAGCAGAACCGTCAGGAGCGGGGCAATGCATACTATGAAAGAGACGTTGCAGGCCTGGGTATAACTGAGTGCGGAGTTCTCGGTCCAGAAATAGAGGGATCCACCGGTAATTCCGGTTATTATGAATACCAGTTCGTGGCGCAGGGAGTTAGAGAACGCCCTCTTGTCACGACCGCCGCGGAAAAGGCAGACCAGAAGAAGTCCGATATAGGCAATGATGAACCTTATGGTGAATATCTGTGCCGGTGTCAGCCCATGATTGATAAGGGTTTTTGTGGAGACGAAAGTCACTCCCCACAAGGCCATGGTCAGGAACGCCAGCACATGGAAAAAGAACTTGCCCTGTCTTCTCATTTGCCTAACAAAGCTTTAGTTACGTTACGGCGGAAACGGATGAGCATATTACCGCGTCCGGGTCTGAAAGTAATGAGATAGAAGCACCAGAGTACTATGGTTGCGCACCACTTCTTGAGTTCGGATAACAGGCGCTTGCGGTATGAAGACTTGCCGATCCTGAGTGTGCGTGCCCTCTCGCTCTGACCGATGCCGGCGGTCAGACGGTTGAAATAGTCAGCCTCCAGTTTATAACCGGGAATGCTGTGGTACAGTATAGCCTGGGGGAGGTATACAAACTGCATACCCTCTCGTTTCATCTTGTCAAAGATATCCTTCTCCTCGCCTCCGCCCAGACTGTCTCCGTTTCGGCCCAATTCAACGTTGTAAAGGCCCACTTTCTCAAAAACGCGGCTGCGGTAGGCGGCATTGCCTCCTCCAGGGTAGTTCTGACCCGGGAAAGGTTTGGCCTTGTCACCGAAATAGAGATAACCGGTAAGCAGACGTTTGATAAAGTAGGTCATCCACTTGGGCTCGCTTCCGGTTTCGTAATGAGGGATTATGGGACCTCCGGCGGCATCGGTTTCGGGATGTGATTCAAACCAGTCGGCATAAGTTTTCAGGTAATCCGGATTGACGGTGGCGTCATCGTCAACATAGACCAGAATATCACCTTTGGACTCACGGATTCCGCGGTTGCGGGCATGTGAAAGGCCTTGGTTTGTCTCCACGAAATAGCGCAGGGTCACCTGAGGGAATACGTTGCAGAAATGATCCACCTCACTGCGGGTATTGTCCGTGCAGTTGTTGTCTACAAGTATAATCTCATAGGCACTGTGCTCCAGTGTACCCAGAGCCAGACTCTTAAGGACATTGTAGATGTACTTGTCGCGGTTATATGTGCAGATTATTACCGATATCATTTGCGTTGGTTTTTTATGAAGTCCAGAATCTTCCGTGATGAGTCATATGATGCGGTCTTGCCCCAGAACTTCTCCACTATCAGCTTGCGTTCATCTGGATTCTGGGTATACTGACCGGACTCTATAAGTGAACATAATTCATCAAAGGTATGGGCTCTGCAGCCTGCCACGTTCTCATCAAACGGGTAGTAGAAATCGCGCTCCTTTACATAATCCGCATAGTCATACAGGTACAGGATGACATCCTTTCCCTCCATCAGCAGCCAGTCATACAGTATCGATGAATAGTCGGTGATGAGAACGCTTGCGTAGGGGAGTATGGGGTATATGTCCGATTTGGGATCGGCCAGGACGATGTTTGACAGCGAACCCAGTGAGTCAGTCAGGATTACGTTGGCGTGTGGCTTGAGTATCAGAAGCGAATTATTTGCTGCAAGTATGCCGTTCAGTCTCTCCAGATCCATGCTTTGGGTGAAGACGGTTCGCTGGGAGTCACGCCATGTAGGCATGTAGACATATACCTTGTCGTACTTACCCTTGATGCGGTCTATGAACTGACGGGTTCCGGCGGGTTCATATCGGTCTACATACCCGATGCGGGCATTTTCGTCGGCATTCAATATCCAGTTGCGGGGATATCCCAGTTCAAGGCAGCGGGACTCCGGCAGACGGAAAGCCTTGGCAAACATAGAAGTCTGGAAGGGGGTCGATGTAAGCAGCCAGTCGGGTCGGCGGAACGACTCGGGATGGCAGAACGCGTCATACTTGTTCTTCTTGCTGAAACGGTCGGCCAGCGGGCCCGAGACGGTGTTGAATTCAATCCTTTTCAGACCAACCCCATGCCATAGATTGATGCAGCATGCACCTCCTGACAGGCAGAACATTATGTCCGATGTATACGAATTGAAGAACCAGTATTTTGAAGTAAGAGCGTGCCAGAGACCACGTGGACCGAATACCCAGTATGCAGTCAGCCCCAGGCCTCGTACCTTGCGTACGGTGGCTCTTGAGGTTGAAAGCCAGATGTACCGGATATCCTTATCACCGTTCTTTGAGGAGTAGATGAACAGATATTTGGCATTGTCGGCAAATGATCCGCGGTAGCTGCCGAACACATACTTGCGCCTGCTGCGCGGAAACAGGAACGACAGCGGGTAAATGATATAGCTGATTATGTACGCTATAAGTTTCATTCCTCGGATTTCTTGATACGCACGTC
>JAFXMB010000106.1 GCA_017530735.1 Bacteroidaceae bacterium
CGATACGGCCTTTAGTCCGTTTGATAACTCTTTTTAGGATTTACTTGCCGAGATAGCGCTTGTAAAGGGCCTCGAATCCCTTGCCATGACGGGCCTCATCCTTGGCCATCTCATGAACTGTATCATGTATGGCATCCCAGTTCTGGGCCTTGGCGGTCTTGGCTATTGCCAGCTTGCCCTCGCATGCTCCGTGCTCGGCTTTCATACGCTTCTCAAGGTTGGTCTTGGTATCCCATACAACCTCACCCAGCAGCTCGGCAAACTTGGCGGCATGCTCGGCCTCCTCAAAGGCGTAACGCTTGAATGCCTCGGCTACCTCGGGATAACCCTCACGGTCAGCCTGGCGGCTCATGGCCAGATACATGCCCACCTCCGAGCATTCGCCGTTAAACTGCATACGCAGGTCATTTACCATCTCGGCCGATCCAACCTGGCCGTCACCAAGAATATGCTCGCAGGCAAACTGCAGGGACTCACCGTCCTCTACAACCTCCTTGAATTTCTCTCTGGGTGCTTTACACTGTGGGCAGCGCTCGGGTGCCTCGTCTCCTTCATGTACGTATCCGCATACGGTGCAGATGAATTTCTTTTTCATAATCCTTTTGTCTTAATTGGTTCGTTAGTCTGCAAATATAACTAATTTTGCATCATAAAATAAAAACGCAAAAAATGATTCAGTCAATGACAGGTTACGGCAAGGCTACTGCCGAAGTCGGAAACCGCAAGGTGATAGTTGAAATCAAGTCGCTCAACAGTAAGGCTATGGATATATCCACCAAGATTATCCCCGCTTACCGCGACAAGGAACTTGACATACGCTCCCGCATCACAGCAGCTCTGGAGCGCGGAAAGGTTGATTTTGCACTTTATGTCGATGCATCGAACAATACCGGTGCACAGACCATCAACGCTGCCGCATTCAATAACTACCTGCAGCAGATTGAAGCCATAGCAGCCCAGACTGATTATGAGGTTCCCGAGGATATAATCACAACCGTTCTGCGTATGCCTGAAGTTGTAAGCAACAACCAGCAGGAGGAGGTTAGTGAAGAGGAATGGGAGTCCGTATCGAAAGCCGTTGATAATGCGATCGCGGCACTTGTAGAGTACCGCAAGGCTGAGGGCGTACCGTTGGAGAAGAAATTCCGTGAAAAAATTTCAAACATATCTGACCTGCTCAAGTCTGTCGAGCCGTACGAAAAAGAGCGTGTTGCAAAGATAAAAGACCGTATGCGCACATCCATGCTCGATGCAGTAGGCAAGAACTACGATGAGAACCGCTTTGAGCAGGAGATGATTTTCTACATTGAGAAACTGGATATCAGTGAGGAGAAGCAGCGTCTTTCAAACCACCTGGACTACTTCATCAAGACACTTGAGGAGGGCCATGGTCAGGGCAAGAAACTGGGATTCATAGCTCAGGAGATGGGACGTGAAATCAATACCCTGGGCAGCAAGAGCAACCAGGCCGAGATGCAGAACATAGTGGTCCGCATGAAAGATGAACTGGAGCAGATCAAGGAGCAGGTACTCAACGTGATGTGATTATGCGAGGAAAATGTCTTATATTCTCTGCCCCGTCGGGCTCCGGCAAGTCAACCATCGTCCAGTGGCTGCTACAGCATCCTGAACTCAAGATGGTGTTCTCAATATCGGCCACCAGCCGTGCGCCACGAGGCACCGAAAAGAACGGCGTGGAGTATTTTTTCCTTACAGCCGATGAGTTCCGCACCCGCATAGCGAACGATGAGTTCCTGGAGTATGAGGAGGTCTATCCAGGTTGCTTTTACGGCACCCTTAAGGAGCAGGTCGAGAAGCGTCTGAACGAGGGCATGAACGTAGTGTTCGACGTTGACGTGGTAGGTGGCTGCAACATAAAGAAATACTACGGAGAGCAGGCTCTTTCAATGTTTATCCAGCCGCCTTCGATTGAGGAACTGGAGCGCCGTCTTAAGAACCGCGGCACCGACAGCGCCGAGATGATAGCAAAGCGCGTGGCCAAGGCCAGTTACGAACTCACCTTTGCCCCCAAGTTTGACGTGGTGATAGTAAACGACAAGCTTGAGGAGGCTCAGATGAAAGCACTCTCCACTATCAAGTCATTCCTTAATGTCTGAGCCCATCAGGACAGCACTCTTCGGGGGCACGTTCAATCCCCTTCACAATGGTCATCTGACTATTGTCAAAAGCGTTCTGGAACAAGGCCTGGCCGATGAAGTCTGGATTCTCATCACCCCCTGCAATCCCTGGAAAAAGGACCAGGCCTTGCTTGATGACCGCCTGCGCTATGACATGGTAGCCCAAGCAGTAAGGGATATGGATGGCGTGCGTGCATCGGACTTTGAGTTCAAACTGGACAAGCCCTCATACACCGCCAACACTCTGAGGCGCATATCGGCCGAATACCCGGACCGGGAGTTCGTTATCACCATCGGTGCCGACAACTGGGTCAAGTTTCACAACTGGAAAGAGGCCGATTTCATTCTCAACAACTACCCCATAATAGTCTATCCCCGCCAGGGATATCCCATAGAATCGCTGTCCGCAAATGTAACTCTGCTGGACTGTCCCCTGATGGATATCTCTTCCACCCGGATCCGCCAGATGGTCCAGGACGGAACCCCCATAAACGAATTTGTCCCGACATCGGTTGCCAGGACAATAAAGGAAAAAGGTCTCTACCTGTAAAAAACGTACAATTGGGGTCAGGCCCCAATTGTATCATTTTTGTTTTTCGATAAGGGCGACGGCGTGAGCGGAGATTCCCTCTTCGCGGCCGGTGAAACCGAGTTTCTCGGTCGTTGTGGCCTTGATTGAGACGCGGTCGGGGTCGATGCCCATGACCTGAGCCATTACTTGTTGCATCTCAGGAATATGCGGATTGAGTTTGGGGCGCTCGGCGCATACGGTTGCATCAATATTCACCACCTGCCAGCCTTTTGAGGCCAGAAGATCGACGGTGCGCTTAAGCAGTATCTTGCTGTCTATATCCTTGTACTGCATATCGGTATCCGGAAAGTTGTAACCTATGTCACGCAAGGCGGCTGCCCCCAAAAGGGCGTCACACACGGCGTGGATAAGCACATCGGCATCAGAGTGGCCCAGCAGGCCCAGGGTATGATCAATCTTTATTCCGCCAATCCAGAGGTCACGTCCCTGGACAAGACGGTGCACGTCAAATCCGTATCCTACGCGAATGTTTGTCATCTTCCGAATATCTGTTTGATGCCGTCCATATCAAACGACAGGGTGAAACGTAATGTCTGGTCCAGAGGATTGCTCTGAGCGGTCGATATCAGGTAGGCTGCATCCAGTGAGAACACGTTCATATGGAAACCTGCACCTACCGTGAAATACTTGCGGTTACCCTTGTACTCGTTCTCATAATGATAGCCGCCGCGCAAAAAGAACTGGTCATTGTAATTATACTCAGCACCAACGCCCCAGTATATCTCGCGCCACTCCTCCTCAAAACCGCCGGGAGCATCGCTGAATGACTTGAATATACCGGCAATGGGTGACATTTCATTGTATCCGGTCTCAGTGAGCCATCCGTTGTACTCTGAGATATACTCCATGTAGTCATGCGCATCGGTCGAAATCTCAGCATGATGCTCCTGCATGTACTGTGCGTATGTGGGCTTGGTGGGAACCATCAGCTTGTTGGCATCGGCACTGATTGCAAACGAGTTGAACTCGTCAATTGGTATGGTGAGCGATGCACCCAGACGCAGGTTGGTGGGTATGAACTCATTGGTCTGACCACCGTCATATGATATCTTGCTGCCTATGTTTGATGCGTTCAGGCCAAGTCCCAGCAGACAGTCACGGCGTCCTACACCGATGTAGTTCTGATAGAACATGGAGATATCGGCCGAGAAGGCCTTGCCGGGGAACACGTCATCGTCATAGTTGTACTGCAGATCAGAGTAGATGAACCTCATACCTACGGCTGCTGAGAAGTTCTGGGAGAGTTTGCGGGAGTAGTCAAAGTCAAGCGCCATCTCATAGGGGTGGATGGAGAAATTGCTTATGGACTGTCCGCCGTCAGTTGAGACAAACACCTCACCCAGTGAGAAATAGGTCAGTGATCCGCTCAACGCTGAGTAGTCATCAAGCTTGTAATAGCCGGTAAGGTTTGCCAGGTCTATGTCACTGACCAGTTTCCTGAGCCAGGGGGTATAGCAGAGTGAAACGCCAGCCTGGCTGTTGGTAAACGGATACTTGGAGGGGTTCCAGTACTGGTTGTTTATATCCATGTACGGATCGGTGGCAACACCAACGTCACCCATGGCTCCCGCGCGGGAGTCAGGTGCGATTGAGAGGGATGTCACGCCTGTATAGACAGGATTGAATATCTCTTTCTGGGCATGCAGGGTCTGTACTGAGAGTACCAGTCCCACTGCTGCTATGAAAACTCGTGTTATTATATTTCTTTTCATCATAATATTAACTGCAAAACAGGCCTTTTATTGTATCACCGCCCCACTATGACCAGTTTACATGAGGCCGATGAGCTGCCGCCGCCGTCAGTTCCCACAATGGCTCTCACAATGTAGAGGCCGGGCTGCATCCTGTGTCCTGAGTTTCCGTGCAGGTTCCAGTCCACAACCGTCACGCCAGATCCGGATTCGTCTCGGCATGTCTTGCTCCACTGAAGCATTCCGTCAGTGCTTGAAACCTGTATGGTGACGCTTGCGTTCTGTCCGGGACGGTCATGTGTAATTACGAACGATGTGTTCTCACGTGCCGGACTGGCGGTGACGTCAATAGAGAACTTGGGCTTGAGGTCATTTACCACCTTGAATCCCAGATAGACGGTGGTTGAGTTGTTCATGACATCCCATGCGCGGAGCATCAGTTCATGCTTGCCCTCAGGCAGTTCAGGAAGTGTAAACATCACCCTGCCGGCAGTATAATCACCCTCGGCGTTCTCAAACAGACTGTTGAGAACCCATGTCCAGTTGGGATTGTTGTCAATAACCAGCAGTATGTCATGCCCCAGACCGTTTCCGGAGGTATTCAGTCCGGAGGTGTCGCGGAGTTCAGCAACCAGCGTCGGGGTGGCATTCACACTTGCTCCGTACTGGAAGGTGGGAGTATTCAGGTAAAGGTTTATTTCCGGACCCACCGAGTCATTGGAGAGGCCGTCAGCAGTTCCTCCTACTGTAAAGTTGTCATAGACGCCGTTAGCGCTCAGGCCGTCATTACCCTTTGCATACAGCAGGATCTGTCCATTCTGATTGGAGTAGTTTATATCAAGCGGAACAGGGAAACTGAAACGGAACTCACCGTTACGTACCGAGTCGGTACCCGAATAGAGAATCCGGTCGCGATATCTGAAGGTGAATGGCTCATCGGCCAGATGCTGATTGTCACGGCAGGTTATCAGACGCTCGTTGTCAAAGACGGTGCTTGAGAGTATGCCCCTGTAATCAGTCACGCGTTCTCCGTTACACTCTATGTGACCGCTTACGGTTACTACTGATCCGGCCTTGGCGGCACCGGTGACAGTGGTATCGGCCCCATTGAAGCTGTCCACGACAGCCTTGAGTTCAGCAACGGCCAGACGCAGGGCGGGATCACCTAGCAGCACAAAATGGATCTTGTTCTCAGTGCGATCATTCTCACCCACTCCTGACGTAACCAGTTCGTTCTTGGCCAGGCGCAAGGCGTCACCGAGCGTATTGAAACGGCCGTCGGCCGAGCGTGAAAGCACATATTTGCTGAAACTGCGGTTCATGCAGCCGTTCAGGCTTGCGTATACCGTCCTGGTGGTGCCCAGCAAACCTATTGCACCGCCCTCGGTATTGCTTATCAGGTTCATGCCTATGCTCTCCAACGGAGAATCAAAGGGTGCAATGTCACATGAGGCGGTAATCCAGAAAGGCAGGCGTTTTGACTTGAGGGCCGACATGTCATTCTTCTTCATGACCAGTTCATGTGACAGGTCCTCAGTGCTGCCGTGACCGGAGTAGTTCACTATGAGGGCTCCCTCTTCAAACTGATCCAGCAGAAGTTTGCGGACCGACGGATATCCGATTGATGAGGATGTTACCTCCATCTGGAAGTTATCCCAGTATATCTTACGCACATCGACCGCAGGATTGACATTCTGATAGATACCCGCAATCTTATCGGCATCATCCATATGGGTGTTGTTGTCTCCGTCATCACCCAGCACGAGGATGCGGTTGCACCATGCCCCGGAGTTGGTACCCTGCATATAATCAATTATCCTGTCCACCATTGCCCTTGCCTGGGATGCCGATTCCAAAGGCAGACGGCCCACGCCAAGATCCACCTTCTCAGTCAGAAGCGACCGGCCTTCAGTATCGTCAAGCAGTCCGAAATAGTCCTCCATGACGTATGACGCGGTATGGCTCAGCGACTCGTAAGACTCATAGCACAGCAGGTAATCATCAGGATTCTGACCGGCCCAGTCCGATACACGCATGCGGTTGTCCCACGCTCCGTTACCCATCAGCAGCAGATATGCGGGGGCCGATGACACATCACTGCGGTCATAAAGCATCTTCATGAAACGACGGATTGCGGTGGCATCGGGAGTACCTGAAGAGAACTCGTTGTATATCATGTCGGCCCTGACCACAGCAACACTCAGGCTGTCAATGGTTCTGTGTGCGGCAGCCAGACGCTCGGCTGAGGGTGAGAGTTTATCGGATGCAGGCACCACGATTACCATATCCAGACCCTCAAGTTCATGCAGGTTCTGGTTCTTTATGTCACCGGCCTTCTGAGGCTCCGGGAAACTGCCCTTTACATTCACTGCCACCAGGATGTCATCGGTGGTGTAAGAGGCCCTCATGGTAACGGTCTTTCCGTCCCGGTAGGCCGAGGGCACGATGGCACTTGTTCCGTCAGGTGACAGTCTCCAGATCTGGACATCGGCATTTGATGACGATACGCTGAAACATACGTCACTCATATCCCTGCCCACACGGAACAGGGTGCTTGAGCCGTACAAAGCAAGCCTGCGGATAAAGTTCAGGCGAATGTAGTCAAGATGGCCCGATACCCCCGATTCCCTGTCATGTACCAGTTTAACGGTACTCTGTTCAGTGAACTGGCCCCGGCTCACGAATGATTTCTCACTGACATAAGCCAGTTCATTGGCTCCTTGCGGACGAACATTCATCTGTCCCGTCTCAGTGTCGTTGACGCTTATCCTGACCTTGGTCGTGCGGGCCGATGATGCCGAGAAGGCAACCTTGACTGCGACGCTGTCACTGGCCAGACCCTTCAGGTCAAATGCATATGATCTGGTATTGCCGTTGGCGTAGTCATACTTTTCAAACATACGGCGGCCCGAGCGGAACCAGCTGAACTCATCGGGATCATAGACCGCATAGTCGGGATAGGTGTCTATGGTGTCACCGGGCAGTGAATCTGCAGCCAGTGTGGCAAATGATGCACAGACGGAATCCGTACGGTCTGTCAGGAAATAATATCCCCAGTCCGAGTAGGTATTGACCTCATGCTCATAACCATCGGATGTCTTTTTCCAACTTACAGGTCCCTGGCCGTAGAACAGCATATAGCCGTCACCTCTCCAGAGCGGCTGCTCCGGCAGGTCATCGGTCAGGTTCTGGATATCGGTCTCAGGCAATACGGCTCCTCCGTATCCAAAGAGGCGTACCTTTGAGGGATCACTGAAACCCATTGAACGCAGTGACTGGTATGTCAGTTTGAATATGCCGGACTCTGCAATCCTTATCTTGACCCATTTGCCTTCAGACAGTACTGAACGGCGTGTGTATCGGTCCTGGACAGCTGCAGGTGCCCTGCGGGTTGCCGGTTTGGCCTGTACCGTAGCTTTGTATGAGAGTATGGCGTAATAAGCGCCGTCACGCTTTATGATAGGCAGGAATCCGGCGTCAAGGGTGGCGCTGCCATGTGATACGCCCACCGATGCCTCTACATCGGGCCACTGCGGTATGTCATCGGCCTTAAGATTCCAGCGTTTAAGGTCTGAAGCGCTGATTTTGGAGAGTTCGGGATACTCAATCCCGGCTGTGTACAGAGAGTCCTGCCAGTTGCCCTTCAGGTCTGTCCCGAAACCGCTCCACGGACGCACCGAATCCGTTTTCATGGCTGTCCAGTCAACATCCACAAAACCGGACCTTTGTGCGTGCAGACCTGCGCCCGCGCACAAAAGGAGCAACAGCAGAATTAAGGCCGACTTTCTGTTCAAGTCTATCTGATATGAAAATCCAAAACGTTCTTGTCCTCAAGGAATCCCTGCAGATGCTGTCCTATGCTCACAGGACCCACTCCAACCGGAGTTCCGGTAAAGATCAGGTCACCTGTCTTGAGGGTGCAGAAGCCGCTCACATACTCTATTATCCTTGCAACCGGAAATATCATATCGGCCGTATGTCCCTCCTGAACGGTATTACCGTCTATATCCAGACGGAAATGCAGATTCTGCAGGTCTCCCATCTTATCCTTCGGAATCCAGTCACCCACTGCCGCCGACTGGTCAAATCCCTTGCAGAGTTCCCACGGCAGACCTTTCTTGCGGAAATCATTCTGCATATCACGAGCCGTGAAATCAATGCCCAGCGTGACTGCATCTATGTAGCGGTCAGCAAACCTGGCGCTGATGCTCTTGCCCAGACGGTTTATCCTCACCACAAGTTCCGTCTCGTAATCCACCCTACCCAGATGGTCAGGCAGGAAAAACGGACGGCGGTTCCTCAGGATTGCAGAGTCCGGCTTCATGAAAATTACCGGATTCTCCGGAGTTAATAACGTTTCCCCCAGTTCTTTATTGTGCCTGGAGTAGTTCATTCCAACGCAGATGATTTTCATAATTGGCTTATTAATTGGCACAAAGTTAGTAATTTTACCGCCGTTATGGGAAAGAAAGATAACGATTGGAAGGACAGGCTGGGAGTCATGTACTCCACCAATCCTGATTTCAACTACGAGACCGATGAAGAGCCGGAGCAGGAACTTCTGCCTCCCCAGCAGCAGAAACTGCGCCTCAGAATGGAAAAGAACGGCCGAGGCGGCAAGACCGTGACCATGATAAGCGGATTCCAGGGGCCACAGGCCGATATGGATGCGCTTGCCCGCACGCTCAAGACATTCTGCGGATGCGGCGGATCGGCCAAGGACGGTGAGATAATCATTCAGGGCGATTTCCGCGAAAAGCTCAAGGCCAAGCTGCTCTCGCTCGGTTACACACAGACCAAAGGATAAAAAAAAGAGGTTCCCGAAACGAGAACCTCTTTTTTAGTATGGAGAAATCTTGAATTATTCAGACTTCAGGGTGAATCTGCGGAAGGCAGTTACGGTGAGGTCCTTATCCAGAGCCTTCAGGTACTCGGCAACGGTCTTCTTCTCGTCAACGATGTACTTCTGGTTCAGGAGGCAGCTCTCATCGTAGAACTTCTTCATACGACCCTCAGCGATGCGCTCAATCATGTTCTCGGGCTTACCCTCCTCGCGAGCCTTATCGGCAGCGATCTCCTTCTCACGTGCAACGATGTCGGCGGGAACCTCCTCGGGCTTAACGGCGATAGGATTCTGAGCGGCAACCTGAAGAGCGATCTCATGAACATACTCCTTGTCGGCAACCTCCTTGTTGAAGGCAACCAGGCAGCAGAGGAAGTTCTTACCCTGGTGGTTGTAAGAAGCGATCTCGGGAGCCTCAAGGTAGTTGTAACCATCAAGCTCGAGCTTCTCACCTACGATACCTGTGCGCTCCAGAACGATATCAGCTACGGTCTTGCCATCGAAAGGCAGAGCCTTAACCTCGTCAAGAGACTTGGCCTTAGCGGCAACAGCGGCATCCAGGATGCTCTGAGTCAGAGCAATGAAATCCTTGTTGTTGGCAACAAAGTCGGTCTCGCACTTAAGGGCGATGATAGCACCAAAGTTACCGTCAACCTTAACCAGTACGCAACCCTCGGAAGCCTCACGGTCAGAACGCTTTGCAGCAACTGCCAGACCCTTCTTGCGGATTATCTCAATAGCCTTCTCAAAATCGCCTTCAGCCTCGGTGAGAGCCTTCTTGCAATCTGACATACCGGCACCGGTCTTGGTGCGCAGGGCTTTAATATCATCAAGTGTTACAGCCATTTTCTTTAATGTTTTACGGTTAATGAAAATCAAGCCTCAGCTTCGCCCTCTGCCTTGGGAGCAGCAGCCTTGCGTGTACGCTTGGGTTTTGCAGGAGCCTCCTCAGCGGGAGCCTCAGCAGGAGCTTCAGCAGCGGGAACTTCCTCAGCAGCAGCCTCGGCGGGAGCCTCATCAAGAGTCTCTTCCTTCTTAGCCACCTTGCGGATGCGCTCGCGGCGGGGCTTCTCAGCCTTCTCAGCGCCCTCCTCATCGGCTGCCTCGTCGCCCTTCTCAGCCTTGCGCTCAGCCAGACCCTCAGCGATAGCATCGCAGCAAGCGGTCAGGATAGCGTCAACTGACTTGGTAGCGTCATCGTTAGCAGGGATAACGTAGTCGATGTTTGAAGGATCACTGTTGGTATCAACGATAGCGAATACGGGGATACCCAGACGGTTGGCCTCACGTACGGCGATGTTCTCCTTGAGAACGTCAATTACGAACAGAGCGGCCGGCAGACGTGACAAATCGGCGATAGAACCAAGGTTCTTCTCCAGCTTGGCGCGCTGACGTGTGATCTGGAGGATCTCACGCTTTGAAAGGTTTGAATATGTACCGTCCTGAGTCAGCTTGTCGATAGTGGCCATCTTCTTCACAGCCTTGCGGATTGTGGGGAAGTTTGTGAGCATACCACCGGGCCAGCGCTCAATAACGTAAGGCATACCAACGGTTGATACCTTCTGGGCAACAAGCTCCTTGAGCTGTTTCTTTGTACCTACAAAAAGGATCTTCTTTCCGTCGCGAGCCATGCGCTTGAGAACCTCAGCAGCCTGATCGATAGCGGCTACAGTCTGGTTAAGGTCGATGATATGAATGCCATTGCGCTCCATGAAGATATAAGGAGCCATAGCGGGATTCCATTTGCGGCGCAGGTGGCCGAAATGGCAACCAGCTTCGAGAAGCTGTTCAAAATTTGTTCTTGACATAAATAGTTTGTTAGTTTGTTTACATTCTTTTTTAACAACCGTCGGGTAGCTGTCACTTCAGGCGGCAGATCCCGACAGTTTAGATACTAAACACAGATTCGGCGTATTAACGCTTACTGAACTGGAATCTGCGACGTGCCTTGGGCTGACCGGGCTTCTTACGCTCAACAGAGCGGGCATCACGGGTCAGGAAGCCTTCTGAACGAAGAGCCTTCTTGTCATCAGGATTGATCTTAACAAGAGCGCGTGCAATTGCAAGACGCAGGGCATTGGCCTGGCCATTGTAACCGCCACCGTCCAGGTTAACCTTGATATCGTACTTCTCAGCAACATCAAGCTTCTTGAGGGGCTGGAGAACTACATACTGGAGCAGTGATGACGGGAAGTATACTGCGAGATCTCTCTTGTTGATGGTAATCTTACCTGTACCTTCTGAAACGAAGACACGTGCCACGGCGCTTTTACGACGGCCTATTGCATTGATTACTTCCATTCTCTTTCAAATTAACTAAGTGAATTGATATCGATTGCCTTGGGCTGCTGTGCCTCATGCTTGTGCTCTGTACCTGCATAAACATAGAGGTTGTCAATGAGCTTGTCACCAAGCTTTGTCTTGGGAAGCATACCCTTAACAACTTTCTTCATAAGTCTCTCAGCGCCGTTGGGCTTAGCCATCAGCTGTGCAGGTGTCATCTCGCGCTGACCGCCGGGATAACCGGTGTAACGCAGATAAACTCTGTCAGTCCACTTCTTGCCGGTCAGGACAACCTTATCGGCATTGAGAACGATGACATTGTCGCCGCAGTCAACGTGCGGAGTGAAATTAGTCTTATACTTACCGCGGAGCAACTTGGCAACCTTCACGGCGAAGCGGCCCAGGACCTGGTCCTTGGCATCAACCACGACCCATTCCTTATTAGCGGTAGCCTTGTTGGCCGAAACAGTCTTGTAACTTAAAGTATCCATTCTAAACTTTAAATCAATAATTAAACATTTTCATTACTCTACGCAACCTCTCCGTCATCCCGACGTCATGGAAACTCCCTAAACGCTTGTTTTCAGCGGTTACGCTATACCGCAGAACCCGTACTCGGGGGTTTAACACGCTAATAACTAGCCCTTTATGCAAGGGTTGATAATAATCGGCTCGCAAAATTACACTTTTTCAATGAAATAGCGATAAAATTCTGTTGATTTTTTTGTCTACTGCCATACTTGCAAAAAACAGCCCTAAAACCAAGGAACTCTGCAAGTATGGCATCAAAAAAGCCCCAAAAGCCCGTTTTCCCAGCCATACCTGTCACCACAGCCAGCGTAGCCTACTTTCTCTGCAAGTATGGCCTATTTCTTCATATCATATTTCTTCATCAAGGCCTTGGTACTCTCATCGGAGAATTTTTCCATTCTTTTTCTTACCCAATTAATGAAGTCCGACTCGCTAGTAAACTGTATATTGAATATCTTGGAGTTACTCTTATTATACCTGCTTTCAATACCAAGAATAATTTCATCTTTGATTCCATTCTTAAGTTTCTCCAAAGTAGAATCACTCAACATTACGATATTAGTTTCATCGAAGAATTCTGCATTCGCATAACCTCCGAGATTTCCTATTATCTGACGAAAAACATTCATATCAACACTAGGAATGGCAGGTACATAGATTTCCTTTCTTGAAATAGGATTAATACAGAATTCGGGATCATAAGATAGAGGAGAAGATACTCTGGTTACATATGTTTTTCCATTAATGACAGGAGCAGTCCATTCATAATAACTATAATCCAGATTTATACATTTCTCGACAACATCTGGTACCATATCTTCCTCTGTAAACTGACCAGTAAGATATTCATATAATTTATCCTCACTAATCATCTTAGCGTGATAACCATCATGTACATTAAGAGCAAAACGCTTCAATGAATCTTCATTCGGATTCTTTCCTACAACTAAGAAATTTGTAGACTCTTTTACCGGAGGAATAGCATCCCCCTCCTTATAAACACGAGTATCAGAGACTCGGTCAATCTTTTTTTGAGGATCAACACCTAAGGCCTTAAGCTTTGCGTATAGTTCCTTCTGAGGCATTCTAAACTCGCCTGTCAGACATAATCGCTTACCTTTCAAAGGATTTTCTACTTCAACCTGACCAAAGAGATCTAATTGCTGGCTACTCATATTCTTGGTGTATTATAATTGCTTTATGATTTCTAAAAACTCCTCCTCAGGCATAATCCTAATTCCAAGTTCCTGTGCTTTTTGCATTTTTGAGGGCCCTGCATTATAACCTGTTATGAGGATATTTGTTTTTCCACTGACGCTATCCTTGATAATTGCACCAAGTTCATTTAACTGGTGAGCATATTCATGGCTATCAGCCTTAGCAAAGCCTGTCAGTACAACCACCTGATTCTTAAAAGGATTATCAGCAACACATTCCAAATCTGTTCGCTGAATTTTATCTTCCGGATTATATTTCTCTCTGGGTGCAGATGGTTTGCGATTCCTTTTTATAGTTTCAGCTATTTCTTCTGTTTCAACTCCATCTAGAATTTTCTGGAATACAACCATCAGGTTACCCGTCATTTCTGCATCTGCCAATGCATTATGGTGATTATTACCTGAAATACCGAATCTCCTACAAACATTGTCTAATTGATGGGAACCGGGACCGTCCTCAGATATTCCAAGTACATCTTCTGCCTGTCTGGATAATACTAACGTATCAAAAATATTCTCAAAGTCCAGCTTCGTTTGAACACCATAATAAACACTAGTATCACGGATACAAGCTCTTTCAACACAGGCATTGTGCGCCACAAGAGGTAAGCCGTCAACAAAGTCTTCAATTTCTGGAAGAAGTTCTGCAAAAGACTTGGCATCCTGAACCATTTCTTCAGTTAAGCCATGAACCCATGTTAATGCACGACCACACTTTCCCGGATAATCAAATGGAGGACGAATTAATGAATAATACCTATCAACTATTACTCCATCTATGTATTTTACCATGCCAATAGAGCATGCGGAAATGCGCTGAGGATAAAGAGTCTCAAAATCTATACCGACAAATGATTTAGGTAGTATTTTGTTTTCATATTTATGGTTATTACGTACTGTGTGTGATTTCAAAGAAGTGCTCTTGACTTTTATACCAACAGATCTATTTCTCTTAATAATCTGTATTTTATATCCATCGACACCCCCAACATACTTATAGCTCTGATAATCATCAAAGGAACATTTTTCCTTTAGTTTATCAAGCGAGATTCTATACCCCCTGTATATTATTCTCCCGCAAACATATAGTACCTCGGCTAGTAAATCTGTATCCAGTTCCGGACAATCATAATCGCTGAGAAATAGTGATAGTTTTATCAGATTACCATTATCTGCTTCAATTTCTGCGCTGCGAAAAGGATAATGAGAATAATCTAAAGGAATAACAGCCCTACCATTGATAGCATCGCCATTATCTGTACTAATATTGTGAAGATTGAAACCAAAGAAATCCAGATCCCAAAAATCAATCTCGTTATCATCACCATTCAACAAATTAGATATCCTCTCACGCCAATAATATAAGGCTTCTTCCTTTGCTTCTATTTCAGCCTTCATCAAAGTTTCTAGTTGTATCTGTTTTTCCTCCTCCCTTCTTCTAGCGGCCTCTTGGCGTGCTTGTTCCGATTGCTCAAAACTACATTGAGGACAACCACATTTTGAATTCAATATAGTACTTGGAAGCATTGAAAATGCTCCATGTTTATTACAGACAAGCGTTATAGGAGTAGCAGAATCTTGGTATACAAATGAATCAAGGCCAAATATATCGCCAAATTTCTCTTTTAGTTTTGTTAAGTATTTATTCCCTTTCTCACATTTTGGACATCCTTTTCCATCAAGGTGCTCACGAGCATATACCATGAAATTACCATGAATAGGACATGTAACAGATACACGATGTTCTGAATTCTTGTAAACAACATTAGAATAGTCATAACGGTCTCCATAGATTGCTTTTGCTTCTTCTATGAAAGACTCCGTTGTAACTGTTCGTCTGCACAGTTCAAGGCTTCTGTTCCTTTTCGATTCGTCCTGTTCTACCATATGGCTATTAATTGTCCGGAAAAGCCATAACTCCAATGAATGACGCAAATATATAAAAATTGCGATTTTTAATAGTAACTTTTTTGTTACTTTGCTTGGAGATGATAACAAAATCGTTACCTTTGCGAAAACAATAGTTCTAATCCATGAAATATTCTGAATTAAAACGATTACTGAGAAAGAATGGTTGCATATTTGACCATGAGGGTGGTAATCATGAAATCTGGTACTCGCCGATAACCGGAAACATGTTCCCTGTTGGAAGACATGATTCCGAAGAAGTCCGGCCAAGTACACTTGCGTCTATTAAAAGACAAGCCGGTATTAATCAATAATCTATGAGAAACGCTTATGTTGTACAGTATTAAAAAGATGAGTATGAAAGTTAGTGCTTTGATAGAGAGGACTGAGAATGGATATTATTCCATTGCTTGTGATGGAAAGATTGGCAATTTCTGTCTTGGCGGATTTGGCGATAGCGTCAAAGACGCAAAGGGGGATTTTGATTCTATTGTCAAGGAAGCTCAGGAGAATTATATTAAGGAGCATGGAGAACTGCCAGATGAATTAAAGGAGGTGGAAGTTGAATACAGATATGACCTTCAGTCTTTCTTTAATTATTTCAATTGGATCAATATCAGCAAGTTCGCTCAAGCTGTAGGAATAAACGAAAGCAAGATGCGTCAGTATAAGACCGGCAAGGCTTTTGCAAGCGAGCGCACAAAAAACGCGATTGAATCAACTATCCATAAAATGAGTGAAGAACTTGCTTCAGTGGAACTGTAAATAGACTCTTATGAAAAAGGTACTTCTTGTATTATTCTTGATACCGTTATTAATGACTGCACGTGAGAGCCGCAGCATTGATAAAAACTGGGAGTTTGTGCTGAGTGATGCCACGATAGATCAACTGGCCGGTGTGGACGGTTGGCGGACAGTGGATGTACCGCATGACTGGAGCATTGAGGGTGAGTTTGACAGGAGTAATCCCAGCGGACAGGGCGGTGCATATCTTCCTACCGGTATAGGCTGGTACCGCAAGACCATAAAGGCCGATATCGGGGCCGATGAGCGTTTGTTCCTTGAGTTTGACGGTGTGATGGCCTGCAGCAGCATATATGTGGACGGCCAGTTGGCGGGTTACAGACCTAACGGATATGTGGGATTTACATATGATATCACTGATCTTGTTACTCCCGGAAAGGACGCTGTCATTGCAGTGAAGGTGGACAACTCCGTCCAGCCGGCATC
>JAFXMB010000107.1 GCA_017530735.1 Bacteroidaceae bacterium
CTGTAATCGGTAATTTTGTTCCCCAGATATCGGAAATTTGAGAATCCCCGGAAATCGGCAATGCGATTCCCGTTTTTCGGAAACGTGATTCCCCAGTCTGGTATGTGGAAAAAAGTTTAACCAAAAGAGTGTATTTTAGTAGAATGAAAAGGTTATCTCATACTAAAACACACTCTGAAGATGAATCGAACGATTATTATGGTTCAACTCTGGGACAAAGTTAAAACTTTGCATTCTGAAAAGCTAACGGTTGCGCAAATTTCTCGCATCCTTGGCATTGACAGAAAGACGGTGCGCCGGTACCGTGACATGAGCCAGGAGCAGATTGGTGCCCTGGTGGACCGTGAGGTCAAGCGGCGGCTCTGCAAACTGGAGCCCTACCGGGACTTCGTGGTTAACCTCCTGAAAGAGAAGCCAATGCTCTCTTCCCCGCAGGTGCATGATCGCCTGCTTGAACACTATCCGTCCTTTCCGGACGTATCACCGCGAACAGTGTACTCCTTTGTACAACGCATCAGGACAGAGGAAGACATCCCGCTGGCGCATGAGTCCTTCCGCGAGTTCGCCCGCGTAGAACAGCTCCCATACGGGAAGCAGGCACAGGTGGACTTTGGTGAGATGTTCCTGGAGAACACCCACAACGGCCACACCAAAGTGTACTTCATGCTGATGGTGCTTCGCCGCTCATGCTACAAGTACGCTTGGTTCCAGTCCTACCCGTTCACGGCAGAAACGGCCGTATATGCCCACCACATGGCGTTCCGCTACTTTGGCGGCGTACCTGAGGAGGTGGTGTATGACCAGGATGTCAAGTTCCTGGTGGACGAGAACTATGGCAAATACCATCTGACTGCAGCATTGGAAGCCTACGTGCTTGAGGTAGGCTACAAACCTGTGTTCATGATGGCCCGTGACCCGCAGTCTAAGGGACTGGCCGAGGTGTATGTGCGGTATGTCAAACACAACTTCCTGTCCGGCAGGACTTATGTCAATGATGAGGTACTGAACGACGAGTTCTTGGGCTGGCTGGAGCGTACCGGCAACCAGAACCGTCACAGCGTATACCGCTTCGTGCCTTCCGTTGAGTTCGCCATTGAGAAGGAGCACCTTACGCCATACAGGGCGAATGTAAAGGGCCCGGATATGTACTCTCGATCTTACATTGTGAAGCAGGACAACACCATATCGTATAAGGGCAACACGTACTCCGTGCCGTTGGGCACTTACCAGCACAAGGGCAGCCGTGTGTTGGTGGTGATGAACGAGGCGGAGCAGCAGATAGAGATTTACAGCGAGGATCCCTGTAAGCTGATTGCCTGGCACGATGTGGTGACTGACCGCAAAGGCGAGGTTATCACAAAGCCAGAGCATCGCAAGCGGGAGCCTTCCAAGGCCGTGCTGGCAGCAGAGACTGAACTGCGTCAGCTGCTGACTCAATACGGTGATGAGCACTGCACGAACCGCTATCTGGAGCGCATCTATAACGCCGGACCGCGCTACTACCGCAAGGCTGTCATGGGTATCCTGCATGAACTGCGCAAGATTGCAGACTGGCCCATGATGATAGAAAACGTCATCCAGAACGCACAGGAAATCCCCATCCTGAATCCCAATGAACTGGCAGAGTTCATTGAGGAGTGGTCAATGGCCGGAGATCCACCTCCGGAGAACAACATCATCCTCCCTGGAGGTCTTACCGCACAGGATGTAACCCCTGCAAAACGGAGCATCTCCGACTATGGAAAGTTCTTTGAAGATAACGACTTGCCCTTCTGACAGCCATGACAACGGAATCACGTATCAATGAGCTCCTGAAGTATGCGAACAGCCTTCAGCTGAGCTATCTTGCAGCCCACTTCCCGGAGATCCTGCATCAAGCACAGGTGGAAAATCCAACCTACCTGGAATACAGCATAAACACGCTGAAAACCGAGGTGGATGTCCGTAAGGAGCGGGAAATCATACGCCGTATAAAGCGGGCACATCTGCCACGCAACTGCGACCTGAACAAGTTTGACTTCACCCACGGATCAGGCATGACCAAGCACCGGCTTGGACAGCTCCGTGAACTGCTGTGGGTGGACCAGGCATACAACATCATACTGATGGGCCCCAGCGGCACCGGGAAGACCTATATAGCTGCAGGTCTCATCTATGATGCCGTAATGAGCCGCAGGAATGCCATGTTCGGGACTATGGAGGAGTATGTCCGCATCCTCAGGACAAAGGACACGCTTCCCAAGTCCATGTCTGCATACAACCGTATCCTGCGCTGCAACCTCCTGTGCATTGATGAGATAACCCTGATGCCGCTCAAGCGGGAAGAGGCCGTAGCCTTCTTCAATCTCATCAACGCCCTGCACGAAAAGACCTCCATCATCATTACCACCAACAAAGCGCCAACAGAGTGGGTGGAAATCTTCGGTGACGAGGCTCTTACCTCTGCCATACTGGACCGTGTCCTGTTCCACTGCGATGTCATCAAGCTTGATGGCTCCAGCTACCGCATGGACAACCGGTCCGGGTTCTTGAAAGACAAATAACAAACACTTGAGATAACCTTACCGTAACGGTGAGTTGGCGGCCATGCCGCCACCACCGTTCTTTACCAGAACGAAAGGAATCATGTATCCGTATGCGTCCATCAGGGGCTCTGCCCCTATAACCCCGGGGTTTGCAGGCATCAGACTCCTCCAGTATGCCCCTTTGAGAAAAGGCCAAGGGCAAGCTAATGCCCAGGGCCTTGAAAACGACATACTGTCGGTGTCATACGGCTTATTCCTCCAGGGTCGCACCCCTGCGTTGCCCCTTCTGCTTCAGTCGTACAGAGGCAAATATAAACGTTATCTTTCTCTCTTGCAAGAGCTTGATAAACAGAAAATTGAATCGAATACGACAGAAATGGGGAGCAGAATGTGACGGTTCAGGCCCGCTGCCGTCCCATCAGACTTCCGAAAAGTGGGGAAACTCTTTTTTCCGAAAAATGGGGAAAATAAATTTGCTTTTTACAAGATGCTGGCCGAAACCGTGGTAATCGGTTATGGCGTCCAGAAAAAGAGCGTCGTAACGGCTTCCATTTCTTCCGTAACGGAAGATGACCTGAAAGTCCAGTCCCAGACTCGCGTGGACAATATGCTTCAGGGTATGACCTCCGGTGTGCAGGTTACCCAGAACTCCGGTGCTCCGGGCGCCAGCTCCACCGTGGTGGTTCGTGGTATCAGCTCCATCAACCACGCCAGTCCCCTTTATATAGTGGACGGAATGCCTGCCGGCAGCATCGATTACATCAACCCCAACGACATTGAGCGTATCGATGTGCTGAAGGATGCCGCCTCCGCCGCCGTGTACGGCGCCCGTGCTTCCGACGGCGTTATCCTGGTAACCACCAAGTCCGGCAAGGAAGGCAAGACCTCTGTCAGCTACGACTTCTCCTACGGTATGCAGAACCCCTGGCGCAAACCCGCCGTCCTGAATGCCACCGAGTATGCCATTATGATGAATGAGGGTATGCTCAACAGCGGCAAGGCCCCCCTTTATGACGATCCGTATTCCCTGGGCAAGGGAACCGACTGGGTAGGCGCCATCTTCGACAAGAATGCCCCCATCGTCAAGCACGACCTCAACATCTCCGGCGGTAGCGCAAAAGTGCGTTACAACATCTCCGGCAGCTACCTCACCAACAAAGGTACCATCGGCGGCCGCTTCGACCAGTCTTACTACAACCGCCTCACCCTGCGTGAGAATGTGGGCGTAACCCTTTTCGACAACTCGGCCGACCGCAACTGGTTGAACAAGCTCACCTTCTCCAACCAGGTTACCTACGCCCACATCCAGAGTGCCGGCATCTCGGCCAACTCTGAATACGCTTCCCCGCTGGGATCGGCCC
>JAFXMB010000108.1 GCA_017530735.1 Bacteroidaceae bacterium
TCAAGTTCATCGACCTGGCATCAGAGATGGGTTGGGAGTATATCCTGATTGATGCAGGCTGGGACCAGAACATAGGCTACGAGCGCATGGAGCAGCTCATCAAGTATGCCAACTCCAAGAATGTGGACGTATTCCTGTGGTACAGTTCAAGCGGCTACTGGAACGATATAGTACAGAGCCCCATCTGCAAGATGGACAACTCAATAATCCGCAAGCAGGAGATGGCCTGGCTGGAGAAGGTAGGCTGCAAGGGAATCAAGGTTGATTTCTGGGGCGGTGACAAGCAGGAGACCATCCGTCTTTACGAGGAGGTTTTGTCCGATGCCAACGACCACGGAATCATGTGCATATTCCACGGCTGCACACTGCCGCGCGGATGGGAGAGAATGTATCCCAACTACGTAGGTTCAGAGGCCGTTCTGGCATCTGAGAACATGTACTTTGGCCAGGGCTCATGCGATGAGGAGGCCTTCAAGGCAACCCTGCATCCGTTCATCCGCAACACCGTGGGCTGCATGGAGTTTGGCGGCTGTTTCATGAACCGTATCCTGAACAGGCAGAACAGCGGACGCGGATCAAAGCTCAAGACCACTCCCATATTCCAGATAGCAACCGAGGTTATTTTCCAGAACCCCATCCAGAACATAGCCATCTGCCCCAACAACCTGGAGGATGCACCCAAGATCTGCATGGACTGGCTGCGTGACGCTCCCACCACCTGGACCGAGACCCGTTTCCTGGACGGCTATCCCGGCAAGTACGTGATACTGGCACGCAAGAGTACTGACGGCCGCTGGTTCGTGGCCGGACTGAACGCCACCAATGAGGTTATCAAATCCAAGATTGACCTCTCATTCCTGGGTGACGGCCCGGTTCAGTTCTACACCGATGACAAGAAGACCATGGAGCCTTCACTGAGCACTCTCAAGCTCAAGACCAGGAAGCCTTATCAGTTTGAGATGCAGCCCAGCGGAGCCACTATGATAATGAAGTGACTTTAAACGTGATATTTATGAAAAAGTTTTTTGGATTTGTATTTTGTTTTGCAGTATGCCTGATGACATCATCATGCGGCATATTCGGTATCGGAACAAAGAACGGCAGCGCATCGGTCAGCGGACAGGCATCGGGCGCAGCACTGAAGAGTCTTTATTCCCAGTATCAGACTGATGGTCAGATTGATATCACCAATCTGAACAACATCATCATGCTTGCTCAGTTGAGCAATGGCATTCAGGGACTCAAGGGTGTGGATGACAAGAGTGAATTCTACAATGAGTTCGCTCAGGGTCTTATCCTTGGTTCAGACCGTCTTGTGACAAAGAATACTGCCGGCACTGTTACCAATACACTTCAGTCACTGGTATCAGGTACTGATCTGTCAACCATAGCCGCAGCCGGTGTTCTTGCCGTGGCAGGTGCAGAGCAGACCGGTGCGCAGACAACTCAGACAGCCAAGCAGACGGTCCAGGAAACTTCCACTCAGGTTAGCTCTGCCGCCAAGGAGACAGTCTCGGAGGCTGTCGAGATGATTGAGGATGCTACCGATGAGGTATCAAGCACAATCTCTTCGCTGACCAGCATTTTCGGCCTTCTGGGCAAGTGATTATTACTGACTCCGAAGGAGTTAAGATTATGTAATAGTGGCGCGTTACGCGCCATTATTATTTTATTTTTACTACCTTTGCGGGCTGTATATCGAATATAAAGAACAATGGAATTAAGCGATCAGGAACAATTCAGGAGAGAGAGTTTGAAGGAGTTGCGTGAAATGGGTATCGATCCGTATCCCGCAGCAATGTATCCCACAAACGCTTTTGCCGCCGAGATAAAAGAGAACTTCAAGGATGAGGATGAGCCCCGCCAGGTATGCGTAGCCGGCCGTATGATGAGCCGCCGTATCATGGGTAAGGCATCATTCATTGAGCTGATGGATTCAACAGGCCGTATCCAGGTCTACATCACCCGTGACGACATCTGCCCCGACGAGGAGGACAAGGAGATGTACAACAAGGTCTTCAAGAAACTGCTTGACATAGGTGATTTCATCGGCATTGAAGGTTTTGTATTCCGTACCCAGATGGGTGAGATCACCATCCACGCCAAGAAACTCACGGTCCTGAGCAAGTCACTGCGTCCGCTGCCTATCGTAAAGTACAAGGACGGTGTTGCATATGACAAGTTCGATGACCCCGACCTGCGTTACCGTATGCGTTACGTAGACCTGGTGGTTAACGAAGGCGTAAAGGAGACATTCCTGAAGCGTACCAAGGTTATCCGCACCCTGCGTTCAGTTCTGGACAATGCCGGTTACACCGAGGTTGAGACTCCCATACTGCAGCCAATCCCCGGCGGTGCAAGCGCACGTCCGTTCATCACACACCATAACACCCTTGACATTGATCTGTACTGCCGTATCGCAACAGAGCTTTATCTGAAGCGTCTTATCGTAGGCGGATTTGAGGGCGTTTATGAGATCGGCAAGAACTTCCGTAACGAGGGCATGGACCGCACCCACAATCCCGAGTTCACCTGCATGGAGCTCTATGTAGCCTACAAGGACTACAACTGGATGATGGATTTCACAGAGAAACTGCTTGAGAAGATAGCTCTTGAGACCAACGGCACCACCAAGGTTATGGTAGGTGAGAACGAGGTTGACTTCAAGGCCCCCTACCGCCGTCTGCCTATCCTGGATGCCATCAAGGAGAAGACAGGCTATGACCTGAACGGCATGTCAGAGGATGAGATGCGTGAGGTTGCCAAGAAGTGCGGCGTTGAGGTTACTCCCTCCATGGGCAAGGGCAAACTCATTGACGAGATATTCGGCGAGACCTGCGAGGGTACATTCATACAGCCCACCTTCATCACAGACTATCCCGTTGAGATGTCACCCCTTACCAAGATGCACCGCAGCAAGCCCGGTCTTACCGAGCGTTTTGAGTTGATGGTTAACGGCAAGGAGCTGGCCAACGCATACAGCGAACTCAACGATCCCATTGATCAGTACGAGCGTTTCCAGGATCAGCTGCGTCTGAGCCAGAAGGGTGATGACGAGGCTATGTTCATAGATCAGGATTTTGTACTCGCACTGGAGTACTGAATGCCTCCCACAAGCGGTATCGGCATCGGCATAGACCGTCTGGTTATGCTTATGACAGGTCAGCAGGCTATCCAGGAGGTTCTGTTCTTCCCGCAGATGAAACCTGAAAGCAAGGATTAAAAACCAAAAACTATGGCAATTCCACAGGGAAAACTGGCAATTATGGGTGGCGGCAGCTGGGCTACAGCTATAGCCAAGATCCTGCTCTCCACCGAGGATTCCATAAACTGGTACATCCGTCGTGATGACCGCATAGAGGATTTCAAGCGTCTGGGTCACAACCCCGCATACCTTACCGGTGTGCAGTTTGATGTGAACCGGATAAACTTCTCATCCGATATCAACAAGATTGTCGAAGAGTCTGACGTACTGGTGTTCGTAACTCCGTCACCGTACTTCAAGAGCCACATGAAGAAACTCAAGGTGAAACTCCGTGACAAGTTTGTGGTATCGGCCATCAAGGGTATCGTGCCCGATGACAACCTGCTCATGTCTGACTATTTCCACCGCTACTACGGCGTTCCCATGGAGAACATCGCAGTGGTGGCAGGTCCCTGCCATGCCGAGGAGGTTGCACTGGAGCGTCTTTCATATCTGACCGTAGGCTGTCAGGAACTGGAGAACGCTCAGGATATAGCACGCAAACTCACCAACTCATACGTTAAGACATCGGTATCGGAGGATGTGGCCGGTATTGAGTTCAGTTCAGTACTCAAGAA
>JAFXMB010000109.1 GCA_017530735.1 Bacteroidaceae bacterium
ATCATCTGCCGTATGTCATAATGCTTGAACTTATGGTGACGGCAGTGGTATTCCTGCTTTGCATATTGGTTGTGGCCATTGTAATCAAATATGTCAACGTATCGGTTCCCGAAAAGAAGAACGCCCTGTCACAAAGAGAGAGGAATCTGCTCAAATATGCGCTTCTTACAATAGAGATTGCCATCTCTGTCATGACCCTGAACGGAACCCTAACGATGATTGCAACCGCGCCCAGGCCATACTGTCCGCTCTCGCGAAATGAACTTGGACACATCCTGACGCTTGATATGCGGAACGGTGCTTTTGATCAGCACAGGGACATTATAAAATCCAGGATCAGGGCCATAGCGGATGTTGAGGATATGCTCACAACCGAGATGCCGCTTTATCCGCCCGATGACTGGTTCAACAGGGCCGATGTTGAGGAATTCAACCATTATGATGCATCTCAAGGCAGAGTGGTAGCGGATATTCATGCCGAGTTCATTTTCTGCGATACCAATTATTTCAGTTTCTTCAAGATACCGGTCCGTCATATGGATTATGATAGGTCTATGGATGGCGTGTTCGTGTCGGAGGAACTATGGAATAAAATAGGAGATAATGTTCCTGAGGTCCTGCACATCTGGGTAATGGATGATTATCATTATGAGGATGCCATTCGGACGACGCACCGGATAGCCGGCGTATTCAAAGAGAGAATGGGATTCATCAAGAGGCCTTATGACGGCTATTTTGCAGGACCGTTCAACAGTCAGCATTCAGGTCATTACCTCTTTATAAAGTTCCGTAATGGGGCCGATATGAAAGCCATGAAATCCAGGATCAAGGAGATCTGCCAGGACCAGATAGGCAACTTCAATAACGACAGCATCGGTACCATGGGCGGCAAATGGCTGGGTACAAGCTATAACACCAGAATCATGATCATGCTGCTGTTTACGGCAGCTCTGGCAGGCGTACTCATGGTGCTATTGAGCATCATCTCGGTAATATCGGCCGATACGGGAGCACGTCGCAAAGAGGTGGCTCTACGCAAGATACATGGAGCAAAAGCCCGGGATATAGCACGCATGTTCATCCGCCCGTATGTCTGGGTGCTGCTTATAGCGTTCTGCATTGGGTATCCCTGCACCAAGATGCTGCCGGGACTGCAGGATACTCCACTCCTGACCTGGCGCATACCGTTGGTTCTGTTTATCACGGCTCTTGTCATCACCTTATCCACTGTCTGGAAACTGCGCAGGATTATGCGCACCAACCCATCGGAAGTAATCAAGAGCGAGTGAGTGTCAAAAAATTAGACGATTTTAGGGTAAAAAAGACGATTCAGCATTAAAAACTTGTAGTAAGGCAAGGGGGAGCGGTACTTTTGAGCTGTCAATAAAACAAAGTAGTATGAGACAGCTAATCAAAATATCGCTCCTCCTTGTTTTGCTGAACGTATCGGCCGCCGGCAATGCCGCCGGTGGCGATACGGTTCGGCTCACCATGAGCCAGGTTATACGCATGGCTCAGGAGTCATCGCCGCAGGCGGTGCAGGCACGCAACACGTTTGAGTCGGCATGGCTCAGTTACCGCAGTTTCAGGGCCAGCATGCTCCCCACCCTGTCACTGTCGTCATCGCCGTCACTTAATCACAGCACCAATTACGTGACTCTGCCCGACGGCACCGAGCAATATGCGCAGAGCAACAGCATGCGCAACAACCTGTCGCTAGACCTTTCACAGAACGTGTGGTTTACAGGCGGCACCATTTCTCTGTCCGGCAGTCTGAGCCGTCTGGACCAACTGGGCGACAACCCTACACACAGTTACTACTCTCAGCCGCTGCAACTGAGTTTCTCACAGAGTCTTAACGGATACAACTCATTCAAATGGAGCCGCAAGACCGAGCCCATAGAGTATCGCAGGGCACGCAAGCAGTATGCCGAGACCATGGAGCTGGTGGCATCGCAGGCCGCAATGGTGTTCTTTAATCTGGTATCGGCCCAGACAGAGCTGGAGATTGCCCAACTCAACCATGCCGCTACCGACACACTTTACACCTACGGACTGGGCCGATACAATATAGGTACAATAACCGAGAATGAACTGCTCCAGCTGGAACTCAACAAACTCAACAGCGAGACCAGCATCATGTCATCGCAGATGTCGTTCGATGACGCGGTAGATCAGCTGCGCAACTTCCTTAACCTGACATCGGACACACAGATAGAGGTTGTTACCACCGACAGCATTCCCCATTTCACGGTACCGTTGGATGAGGCCATGGAACTGGCCCGTCAGAACAGCCCGGATATAGAGAGCATGGAGCTTAGCCGCCTTAACAGCGAGAGCAATCTGGCATACGCCAAGTCACAGGCCGGATTCAAGGCCTCCATCTATATGCGTCTGGGCCTGGCTCAGACGGCCGATGAACTGCCCGAGAGTTTCCGTAACCTTAACGACGAGCAGTCAGTGAGCGTATCAGTCAGCATTCCCATTCTTGACTGGGGACGTGCACGCGGCCGCGTAAAGATTGCACAGAACAACCTGGAACTTACCCGTATGCACATAGAGCAGAATGAGGTGAGTTTTGAGAAAATGGTCACCCGCACCGTGAGCCAGTTCAACATGCAGGAGCGTCAGGTGGATATAGCCCGCCGCGCCATGCAGACAGCCCAACACCGCTATGAGGTGGCGCGCCATCTGTACGTAAGCGGCAGTTCCACCATACTGGACCTGAACTCGGCCATAACCTCCAAGGATTCGGCCTACAGGGGTTACGTATCGGCCCTGAGCCGTTACTGGCAACTTTATTACACCATACGCAGCCTCACGGCGTATGATTTTGACAATAACGAATTAATAGAACAGCAAGTAGAATATGGACGTTAAGTTACCACCCAAGAAATGGTATGTAAAATACCGCATACACATAGTGGCCGGCATTATGGCTATAGGACTCATAGTGATGCTCATCAAGGTATCAACCGGGCCCAAGATAATAAGGATAAACTCTGACAGCGTGCAGACCGCAACCGTCCAGAGCGGCGAGTTCTCGGAGTACGTCAATGCTGAAGGTACACTCCAGCCCATCCAGACCATCAAGGTCTATACCCGTGAAGGCGGATTTGTGGAGAGCGTGCTGGTTCAGGACGGTGCCTTGGTTCACAAAGGTGATACGCTCATGATTCTGAGCGACCCTGAGTTGCAGCGTACCATAGAGACCGCACGGGAGAGCTGGCGAAAGCAGAACCGCTCCTATCGCACCAGCATGATTGAGATGGACCAGCGCAGATTATCGCTTGCCCAGAGCATACTGCAGACCAAATATGAGCTCAAGCGTCTGGAAAAAGAGCACAACCTGGCACAGGAAGAGTTCCGCATGGGAATACGCAGCCGCGCCCAACTGGATGTGGCCGATGAAGAGTACAACTACAAGATGGAGACCGTACGCCTACAACTGGAGAGCCGCCGTCAGGACTCCGTTCTGAACGCAATCCGTCAGGAATCCCTGCAGGATGAACTGGCCGAAGCCCAGCGTCAGCTCCGCAAGACCGAGGAACGTCTGAATGACCTTATAGTGACTGCACCAGCCGACGGCCAGCTGAGCGGACTCTCACTTGAGCCCAGCCAGCGCATAAGCTCCGGCACCGCTATTGCCGACATCAAACGCATGGACCAGTTCCGCATGCGCCTGAGCATAAACGAGTTCTACATAGACAAGATAACCGTGGGCCAGCCCGCCACC
>JAFXMB010000012.1 GCA_017530735.1 Bacteroidaceae bacterium
AAGGTAAGCAGAGTAGTCTTACCTACTCCGTTCTCTCCCAGGAGTCCGTAAATGCGGCCCTCCTCCAGATTCATCGAAATGTCCTTCAGTACGACATGGTCGCCGTAACTGAATCCTAATTTCTTGATTGTAATCATAGTTTTATTGTTTGATGTTGTTTGTTTATCGGTGTATTACTTCACTAAGACACTGCAAATATAAGGCGCAATTCTTTACCTGCAACAAGATTAACACTTTTTAACCTATGTCGCGTGCGTACATTATTTATGACACAATAGGGAAGGTTTAGCTCGACGAAGTCACTGTCCCTTCTGTGTCATTTTTTTATTGAACTACTTGCGGTACTGGGCAATGAGCTCCAGGATTTCCTGGCCGTACTGTTTCCACTTGGCGGGGCCGAAACCGCTTACTGCCAGGAGTTCCTCTTTTGTGGTGGGGCAGGTGTCGGCTATTTCCAGGAGAGTACGCTGGGTCAGCACCCAGTAGGCTCGGATGTTCTGTGAGATGTACTGTTCGGTTCGCCAGTCTATGAGCGGCTGGATTAGTTCGGGATGGCGGTTATCGGAATAGATTTCCTCAATGGTGGGCTTGGTTTTCACAACCTTTTCCCTTACAGGTTTGGGCTCCTTAATCTTCTTAAGCGTTGTCTTGGCTCTGGGTGACAACATGGAATCATTCCTTATTTTGAGATATGATTCAATGGTGAACCCGTTTTCCAGAATCTCTTTCATGCTCTGCAGATGCATGGAAAGTTCCGGCAGGAGTTCGCCCGATGCCTCTATCATGGTCTTCTTGACCTCCTTATTGTCAATGGAAACGGACATAATGGGAGTTACATCCGAAGCCACTTCAATCAAAATCGGCAGGAAATATCCGGCTGCTTTACCGACTCTCTCATCAAGGTGGGCTTTGTCATTAAGACCTATTCGGTCCAGTTCACGGCGAAATGCCTCGGCGATTTTCTCGATATCCCTGACCTTACGGCGGTTCTCCTCCATCCTTGATGTCTGCTCCGGATAGGTGTTCTTGAGATGGTTGTTGAATATTCCGCCTGCCCAACCGGTAAGTCTTTCAAGTTCAGTGAATGTAAAGCACTCCTTGAGATTGCTCATGAAGTATTCCGCCCGCGATGCCTCCAGCTGACGTTCCATCTCAGAAACCGGCTGGAACTGCTCATGGAATCCGGATACATCGCTGTTGTTGAAGAGGCATGATTGTGATATGGGACTGCTCAGTACTATACCTTCAAATGTGCGACAGCGTGAAAGTGCCACATAAACCTGTCCGAAACTGAAGGCCGATGCCGCATCAATGATAACATTGTCAAATGTCAGGCCCTGGCTCTTGTGGATTGTTACAGCCCACGCGGCACGGAGCGGATACTGTGAGAAAGTTCCCTCAACCTTGGGTACAATCTCCTTTGTCTCCTTGTCTATCTCATATTGGATGTTCTCCCATTTCTCGATGGGAACATTGATTTCATCGCCGTTTTCATCGGTCACGATAATTCCGTCATCGTAGTCAATAGATGTTACGGTGGCAATCTTGCCGTTGTAGTATCGGCCCTCACGGGAGTCGTTGCGCAGGAACATTACCTGTGCTCCTTCCTTGAGTTGAAGCACCTTCTCGGCAGGGAGTGTATTCTCGGGGAAGTTACCCTCTATCTCAGCATAGAATGTGTGCATCCTGGTCTTCAGGGCCTCCATCTTCTCCTGGTTGATGCTGTCGGCCTGACGGTTGTGTGTGGTCAGTCGGATCCATCGGCTGCCCGATACCGCTACACTGTCATCGGGATTGAAACGCGGGTCCAGACGGCTGTTCAGCATACGGTAAGTGGCGTTGTCCATCACTCCGCCCCGGATGCTGTTGAGTATATCCAGGAATGAGGTATCTGACTGACGGTATACGGTTTGCAGTTCAATGGTCACGTATTTGAGCTGCTGCATCACCTTGGAGTGGAAGAAGAAAGGTGACTGGTAGACCTTCTTGAGCCAGGGCTCATCCTGCTCGGTTACTACCGGCGGGAGCTGGTGTGCATCGCCTATCATGAGCAGCTGGACTCCGCCGAACGGTTTGTTATTGTGCCTGTATCGGCGCATCACAGCATCTACAGCATCCAGCAGATCGGCCCTGACCATTGAAATCTCATCGATGATAAGAAGGTCAAGTGTCTTTATGATCTTGACTTTTTCCTTACGAAGCTGGCGCCTTGCCTCGGGCAACTGATACTCCGTTACCAGTTCCTCCACGTCGGGCAGATAGGGGCACAGGGGCAGCTGAAAAAAAGAATGGATTGTTACGCCGCCCGCATTGATTGCGGCAACACCTGTAGGCGCAAGCACCACGCAGCGCTTGGGCGTATTCTCAACAATGTACTTAAGGAATGTGGTTTTTCCGGTTCCGGCCTTGCCGGTCAAAAACACCGAGATTCCCGTCTGGGAGATGTAATTCTCGGCCAATTCAAAGAGATGATCTTTTTTCATAGTATAGCAATCAGGTTTTCTTGTTTGGCAAATATATGGATAATTGCTGACAAAAGCAACGGTCCGCAACCCGGAAGCTGCTGACCGTTTGTATTCCAAAGAGCGGATTAGAACTCGGCCAGGTGCATGTCACCCTTCTCGGCCAGGGCCTTGTGGAGGGCAAATGCTTTGTCCAGAGCGTGGCTGGTCTGACCCTTCTCGGCAATCTTGAGGTAATCCCACATGAGCTGCTTGTAGTCGGGGTGCACGCAGTTCTCGATGATGCACTTGGCACGCTGGGCGGGTGACTTGCCGCGCAGATCGGCTATACCCTGCTCGGTGATGAGCACCTTGACGCTGTGCTCGTTGTGGTCAACGTGTGAGCACATGGGAACGATGGCGCTGATCTTGCCTCCCTTTGCAACCGACGGGCAACTGAAGATTGAGATGAATGCGTTACGGGTGAAATCGGCAGAACCGCCCACACCGTTCATCATCTTGACACCGCTTACGTGGGTTGAGTTCACGTTGCCGTAGATATCGGCCTCCAGGGCTGTATTCATTGCTATCAGACCAAGACGACGTGCACTCTCGGGGCTGTTTGAAATCTCGGTAGGACGGAGCACCAGCTTGTCCTTAAAGAAGTCCATATCATCGTAGATGCCCTGCAGGGTCTCGTTACTTACGCTTAGTGATGAGCTTGAACCGAACTTGCAGTGGCCCTCACGCATAAGGTCAATAACTGAATCCTGGATAACCTCAGTGTACATCTGGAATGCGGGAACTGAAGGATCCTCACCCAGAGCACCCAGAACAGCGTTTGCTACATTACCTACACCGCTCTGCAGAGGCAGGAAGGTAGAAGGAATGATGCCGCGCTTAAGGTCTGATATAAGGAATTGGGCTACGTTGTGACCAATCTGGAGAGTGGTCTCATCTGGGGCGGTGAATCCGCGGGCCTCATCGGGGATGTTAACCTCAACTATACCGATGATCTTGGCGGGATCAACCTGAATGTAATCCTTGCCGATGTGGTCGCTGGGCTGGTAGATGGGAATCTCGCGGCGGTAAGGGGGATCGGCGGGCTCATAGATATCGTGCAAACCCTTGGCGCAACGGGCGTGGGCTGCATTAACCTCAATAATGAGCTTCTCTGCCAGACGGGCTACTGTGGGGGCGATACCAACGCCGGCGGTAACCCAGATCTTACCGTCATCAGTTACATCAAAGGCTTCCATTATGCCGATGTTGAGCTTGCCGTAGAATCCGTAACGGAGTTCCTGTGCCATGTGGCTCAGGTTAATGTCGTTATAGGCGATTTCACCGTTGTTTACAGCAGTACGGAAATCCTTGTTGGTGGTGTAGGGAGCGCGGTACTTGAGTGCGTGCTCGCGTGCCAGGATGCCGTCGCATGAATCGCCGGTTGAAGCACCGGTAAACAGACTGATCTGAAACTCCTGACCCTTCTCGTGGAGTTCGTGGGCCATTAAACCGATCTCATGAGTGACAGCCTTGGGGGTACCTGCAGGGGTAAAACCGCTCAGACCTACGTTGTCACCGTTCTTGACAAAACGTGCTGCCTCGGCAGCAGTCATTTTTTTGAAAGCCATTGTTGTATTATTATTTACTTGTTTGACTTCTTTGGTATAAAGTTGCGCAAATTTAACCAATACCTAATATAAAAACAAGTAAATTTGCGGCCGAAAAAAGAATGGAATATGGAAGAGGGAACAAAGAAACTGTTCATTGAGACTTACGGCTGCCAGATGAATGTGGCAGACAGCGAGGTAATTGCATCAATCATGCGCATGGCGGGTTACGAGCCCACCGAAAGCATTGATGAGGCCGATGCCATATTCCTGAACACATGCTCCATCCGTGAGAACGCCGAGCAGAAGATATGGAACCGTCTGGAGGCGCTGAACGCCCTCAAAAAGAAGAAAAAGAATCTTTACATCGGCGTAATGGGCTGCATGGCCGAGCGCACCAAGGAGGACCTGACCGACAACCATCATGTTGACGTTGTCTGCGGTCCCGATGCATACCTCTCGCTGCCGGACCTGATGGCCCAGGTGGAGGCCGGCCACAAGGCGATGGATGTAGAGCTCTCCACCACCGAAACATACCGTGACATCATACCTGAGCGCATCTGCGGCAACCACATAAGCGGATTCGTTTCAATCATGCGCGGCTGCAACAATTTCTGCCACTACTGCATAGTGCCTTACACCCGTGGCCGTGAGCGCAGCCGTGATCCGCAAAGCATTCTGAACGAGGTTCTTGACCTTAAGAAAAAAGGTTACAAAGAGGTTACCCTTTTAGGTCAGAACGTAAACTCATACAAATTTGAAAACGGCGAATCCACCGTTGGATTTCCGCAATTGCTCCGCATGGTTGCCGAGGCCGTTCCCCAGATGAGGGTAAGGTTCACCACATCACATCCCAAGGATATGAGTGACGAGACCCTTCATGTAATTGCTGAGGTTCCCAATATCTGCCGTCACATCCACCTGCCGGTTCAGAGCGGAAGCAGCCGCATCCTCAAACTGATGAACCGCAAGTACACCCGTGAGTGGTATTTGGAGCGTGTGGATGCAATCAAGCGTATAATCCCCGACTGCGGCCTTACCACCGATATGTTCACCGGCTATCACTCAGAGACTGAGGAGGATCATCAGGAGAGCCTTTCACTGATGCGCCTGTGCCGCTATGACGCCTCATTCATGTTCCGTTACTCTGAGCGTCCCGGCACATATGCCAGCAAGCATCTGCCTAACAATGTTCCCGAGGAGGTAAAGATCCGACGCCTGAACGAGATGATAGAACTCCAGAACCAACTGTCACTGGAACGCAACCGCGAGTGCATCGGCCATGAATATGAGGTTCTGGCAGAGGGTTATTCCAAACGCTCCCGCCAGCAACTGTACGGCCGCACCGAGCAGAACCGCACCGTTGTCTTTGACAAAGGCAGCCACCGTCCGGGCGATTTCCTCAAAGTCCGCATCACTGACGCCACCTCGGCCACCCTATTTGGCACTGAATTGTGCTGAAAACCAGCAAAAAAACCTTAAAACACTTGACAAGGGGGTTTTCGGGGTATTATCTTTGCGGTCACCTTGCGCGCGTACCGCGTGGGGCGCGTGTACACGAGAGATGATTTATCAGGACTTTAAGCCTTGTCCCATTTGCGGAGCGTCAGGACAGATTCCCTATGCAAACTGTACTGACTTTACTGTAAGCAAAGAGTCATACACTCTTATGCGTTGTCCGTCATGCGGCGTTGTCTATACACTTGATCCTCCGTCTGAAGATGAGATGGACCGCTATGACAAGGTCAACCTGAAACTCAAACTGGGCGATTCGCCTTCCGGACTGATAGGACGTCTTTACTATCGCGTCCGCACCCGCATGCTCCGGAAAAAAGCCAGGATCGTAGAGTCACAGGCATACCGTACGGGCGGCTCGCTGCTCAATTACGGTGCCAAGACCGGTTTTTTCTCATACAAGATGGAAAAACGCGGATGGAAGGTGACATCGGTCGAAAAGTACCATGAGGAGAGGCTGTTCTCACTTGAGATGTTCCATCACCGTATGATCGATGTGCCCGAGATGGATGCACTGCATGCCGGTACATTTGATGTGATCACGATGTGGCATGTATTTGAGCACTGCCACAACCCCAACCAACTTCTGGACAGATTCTACGAGTTGCTCCGTCCGGGAGGCATACTGGTCATGGCCTGCCCAAATATATGTTCGACCGATGCCATGTACTACGGACCCTACTGGGCTGCGTACGATGTACCCAGGCACCTGTGGCATTTCAACCCCGGTTCGCTGAGTGCATTGGCATACAAACACGGATTCACGCTCATGCATCATGAGAAGATGCCGTTTGACAGTTTCTACATTTCAATACTGTCCGAAAAGCATCTGCGTCACCGCATGCCGTTCATCCGCGGTATGTATCACGGATTCCGTTCATGGCGGATATCATTGACCAAGCGTGGCCGAAGCAGTTCGCTTGTATATGTTTTCAGAAAAAGACAAGAAACCGAATAATATGGTCAAACAAAAGAAAAAGAGAAAGATAGACCTGCTGTTCATCACAGCATGCATCAGCACGTCTTTGGTTCTGCTGCTCATAGGCATAGTAGCCCTTCTGCTGCTCACGGCCAATGACCTGTCACGCCATCTCAAGCAGGAGATGACGGTCGAGGTTATCCTCAAGGAGAGCATTACCGATACCCAGCTCTCAACACTGCGCCGGGGCATTGAGGCTTCACCCTACTGCGCTGTGTGTTCGTACATATCCAAGGACGACGCCCTCAAGGATATGACCAAGGCCATGGGTACCGATCCCTCACAGTTCCTGGAGTACAACCCCTTCTACGCATCGCTGATTATCCGTCTGGAGGCCGATTACGCCAGCAACGACAGCATCAAGGTAATAGAGAAGAAGATTGCCGCCCAGGATGGTGTACGTGAGGTGACATGGCAGAAAGACCTGCTGGACATCATCAACAGCAACATACGCAAGGTTGCCGGCCTGCTGCTGATTCTGGCCATGATTCTCTCACTGGTATCGTTCACACTCATAAACAACACGATAAAACTCACCATCTACGCCCAGCGTTTCGTGCTTTACTCCATGAAACTGGTGGGCGCCAAATGGTCGTTCATACGCAAGCCTTTCATCAGACGTAACCTGTGGATAGGGTTCACATCGGCCGTACTCACATGCATCATCATCTGGTACGGACTCAAGATTGGCCTAAAGTATGAACCCTGGCTTATCATGCTGGCCGAACCAAGAATCATCATCCCCGTTTTTGCCATGGTTACGCTCATAGGACTGCTTATTACAGGTATTTGCGCCCTGCACTCCGTTAACCGTTTCCTGCGCATGAAATCGGGAGAACTCCATTATGTATAACCAATCAATCCTTGAATGTATGGATAAGAAAAAATTCGCCTTTACCAAGACTAATTACATTCTGACGGCTGTCGGAATGGTCATTATCATCATCGGCCTTCTGCTGATGTTAGGTCCCAACTGCACCAACGATCATTTTGAACCCGATATCTTCAGCCCCCGCCGTATCAAAGTGGCTCCCATAGTCACTCTGATAGGATTCGTGACAATCATAGGCGCTATTGCCTACAAACCCAAGGCCGATAAGGAGGACAAGGAGTAATGAGCTGGTTGGAATCACTCTTGCTGGGACTGCTGCAGGGTCTTACCGAATATCTGCCCATAAGCAGCAGCGGACACCTGGCCATAGCCTCATCACTGTTTGGAATAGACGGTGAGCAGAACATGGCTTTTACGGTACTGGTACACGTGGCTACCGTACTCAGCACTCTGGTAATACTCTGGAAGGAGATTGTATGGATATTCCGTGACCTGTTCACCAGACAGTCATGGAAGAGTTACAGCGGTCTGAACGAGGGCACCCGATATGCCGTCAACATCATTATCTCAATGATTCCGGTGGGCATTGTAGGTGTGTTCTTCAAGGATAAGATAGAGGCTATATTCGGTTCGGGAACGACAGTTGTAGGCTGGTGTCTGCTTGTGACTGCAGCCCTGCTCACATTCTCGTACTACGCCAAACCGCGTCAGAGAGAGAATATCTCCGGATGGCACGCATTCATCATAGGTATTGCACAGGCCGTTGCAGTGCTTCCGGGCATATCACGCTCCGGATCAACCATTGCAACCGGTATCATGCTGGGTAACAAGAAGGAGCGTCTGGCTCAGTTCTCGTTCCTGATGGTGATACCTCCCATCCTGGGTGAGGCCCTGCTGGATATGAAGGACCTAATTGAGTCTGCCGGCACAGGTGCCACAGGGGCCGATGCCGGATTCGGTGTGCTGGCCATAGGCTTCATAGCAGCATTCCTTTCAGGCTGTGCCGCCTGCAAATGGATGATATCGATAGTACGCAAGGGCAAACTGATATGGTTCGGAGTCTATTGCGCTGTTGTAGGAGTTGTAACACTGCTGTTCCTTTAAGAGATGAATTTCCAGGAAGGAGTGATAATGGCGTTTGACAAGCCGTACCGATGGACATCGTTTGATGTGGTTGGTAAGGTAAGATGGCTGATTTGCCGCCGCCTCAAGGTCAAAAAACTCAAGGTGGGACATGCCGGCACATTGGATCCGTTGGCCACAGGTGTGCTGATAGTATGCACCGGCAGGGCCACCAAACGCATCGAGGAACTGCAGTCAGGTACCAAAGAGTACTACGCAACCATACGCCTGGGAGCGACGACTCCCTCTTACGACCTGGAAAAGTCAATTGACGCCACCTACCCCACGGAGCATATAACCCGTGAGATGGTAGAGCAGGTTCTGGAACGTTTCAAAGGAAAGATAGAGCAGGTTCCGCCCACCTTCTCGGCCTGTAAGGTAGACGGCAAGCGCGCCTACGAGATGGCCCGTAAAGGCAATGAGGTGGAACTCAAACCCAAAACCCTGGTCATTGACGAGATAGAACTGACTGAGTGCAACCTGCCGGACATTACCATCCGCGTGGTCTGCAGCAAGGGAACATACATAAGGGCTCTGGCCCGTGACATCGGCGAGGCATTGCAGAGCGGCGGACATCTGACAGCCCTGAGGAGAACCCGTGTGGGCCAGTACAAGGTTGAGGATTGCCTGAACCCCGAGAAGTTCAGCGAATGGTTGGATTCCGCAGAGATAGAGATGACAGAAAAAGAGTAAGAAAAACAAGTATAACAAAACTAGAAAAAGGGAATGAAACTATCACAATTCAAATTCAAACTCCCAGAGGACAGGATTGCACAGTATCCTGTAGAACACCGCGACGAATCAAGACTGATGGTCGTGCACAAGAAATCCGATGAAATTGAGCATGTATTGTTCAAGGACATCCTGAATTATTTTGATGAAAAGGACGTTTTCGTATTCAACGACACCCGCGTTTTCCCCGCCCGTATGTACGGAAACAAGGAGAAGACAGGTGCCTGCATTGAAGTTTTCCTGCTGCGTGAGCTGCGTGAGGAGAACCTTTTGTGGGATGTACAGGTGGATCCCGCCCGTAAGATCCGTATCGGTAACAAACTCTACTTTGGCGAGGACAACTCAATGGTGGCCGAGGTTATTGACAACACCACCTCACGCGGCCGGGTACTGCGTTTCCTCTATGACGGACCTCATGACGAATTCAAGAAAGCGCTTTACGCATTGGGTGAGGCACCCATACCGACCTCTTACATGAAACGTAAGGCCTGCGCATGGACTTATGACGAGGAAGGCAAGGCCGTTCCAAAGCCTATGTCCCAGATGGAGCCCGGCGATTTCTGCGACGAGGAGAGTTTCCAGACCATATTTGCAACCAACGAGGGTGCCGTAACCGCTCCTACCGCCGGTCTGCACTTCAGCCGTGAACTCATGAAGCGCATGGAGATCAAGGGTATTGACCGTGCATTCATCACAATGCACTGCGGCCTGGGTAATTTCCGCGAGATAGACGTAGAGGACCTGACCAAGCACAAGATGGAGTCCGAGGAGATGTACGTGACCCAGGAGTGCACCGACATAGTAAACAACGCCAAGTTAGGCGGCCACAAGATATGCGCCATAGGCAACACCGTAAACCGCGCTCTTGAGACAGTAGTGGGAACCGACCACCTGATCAAACCCTTTGACGGCTGGACCAACAAGTTCATATTCCCGCCCTACACATTCAGCGTGGCAGACAGCATGGTAAGCAACTTCCAGTTGCCCGAATCCGTACAGCTCATGCTTACATGCGCATACGGCGGCTATGAGAAGGTCATGGCTGCATACAACCTGGCAGTCAAGGAGGGTTACCGCTTTGGTTGCTACGGTGACGCAATGCTGATTATAGACTGATAAGCCGATGGCCACACTGTACCTCTCACTTGGAACCAACCTGGGCGACAGGCAGAAGAATCTCACTTCTGCCCTGCAGCTCATCGGCCGTGAGATAGGTACGGTCGTGTCTGCATCGGACGAAATTGAAACCGAGCCGTGGGGATTTGAGAGCGCAAACCGTTTCCTCAACATGGTGGCAAAGGTTCAGACAGACCTGCAACCCCTTGAGGTGCTGCACGCCACCCAGGAAATTGAACGCAAGTTGGGGCGCAGCCACAAAACGGTGGACCGCGAGTATCATGACCGGCTCATTGATATTGACATACTCCTGTATGACAATCTGGTCATGAACACACCCCAACTCACCATACCCCACCCGCTGATGTATGATCGCGATTTCGTAATGAAACCGCTCCTGCAGATTGCACCGGAACTGAAAAAGTAGTTGACTATGGCTGACAACTATCTGGAGAAGCACTATGAGGACTATCTCAAGCGCAAGGCGGCTTGGGAGAAATCCCGCAAGCACAGTATCGTGCCTAAGCATGGTACATCTCCGGAAAGACCTGACGATGAAGCATTATGACCGCGATTGACCAAAAGAAGATAGCTTCGAACACTCTCCTTCTCTACGTGAGAATGATAGTGGTGATGCTGGTGGGACTTTACACCTCCAGAGTCGTCTTTGAAGCACTCGGAAAGTTGCATATGGGTATTTACGATGCCGTAGGCGGTATCGTGCTGATGATATCATTCATCAGTTCCACCATGTCCGGTGCTTGTCAGCGCTATTACTCATATGAGTTGGGAAGGGGTAATTATGAAGAACTCAAGAAGGTCTTCAGCATAAGCCTTTCCGTATTCGCGGTACTTACCCTTTTTCTCATTCTTCTTGGCGAAACACTGGGTTACTGGTGGCTCATGAATAAGATGGATGTGAGCGGAAACTACGATGCCGCCAGGTGGGTATACCAGTTCAGTATACTCTCTTTCGCCATGTTTATGCTCAGAGTCCCCTACCAGGGTATGGTCATTGCCAAAGAGAAGATGAAGGTCTTTGCCTATCTCAGTCTCTTTGAGGCTTTAGCAACTCTGGGCATAGCGTTACTGCTATCCCACACCCACGACGACAAGAATTTCAGGCTCATTCTCTATGCCGGACTCATAAGCGGAATACAGTTCATGACCACGTCATTCTATTGGGTTTACTGCCGTCTGTTCTACAAGGAGTGCAGATTCCGGTTCATTATTGACATGCAGAAATTCAAGGAGATATTCTCATACGCAAGCTGGAACATGATAGGTTCATGTGCCGATGTTTGCAAGACCTACGGCTTGAGTATTCTGCTTAACATGACATTCGGCCCGTTGGTAAGTGCGGCAAGACTTGTGGCAAACAAGGTGTACAACACCATCGTACAACTGAACCTGAACTTCTTTACCGCAGTAAGGCCTCAGATGTACAAATCATACGCAGAGGGCGAAAAACAGGAACTGGAGAAACTGATGTGCCAGAGCACCCGGTTCTCATTCTACCTGCTCCTGGTGCTGGCACTGCCTTTCATTCTTGAGACAGAGTTCATACTTCCCTTATGGCTGAGAGGACGAAACGTACCTGAGCATGCCTTCATACTTACCAAACTAATGGTTCTGGACGGAGTGCTCAACTGCTTTACCGAGCCTCTTGCCACATCGGTTCAGGCTACCGGCAACATCAGGAACTATAAGATCATCATCGGCGGAACATCACTCCTGTTACTGCCTCTGGCTTATATCGGAATGACCTACATGGGTATGCCGCCGGCATCGGCCTATGTCATATCAATAACCCTTACTGTCATTGCGCAGGTTGAACGCGTATGGATGGTAAAGAAACAGGTTGGTCTTGACCTGAAAAACTATTTCAAGACCGTTCTGTTACCCATATTCCTGGTCGGTGCCATAAGTGCCGCACTCTCTTATGGAGCACATGTGCTGCTCAACCGCAACTACGGTGACAGTTGGATAGGTCCGATATGCGCGATAGCCGCCAGCATGATCATAACCACAATCACTTTCTATGCTATCGGCACCACCAAGACCGAACGGAAGCATGCATGGGAGATTGTTTGGAATTGCCTGGCAAAACTAAAGAAACAAAGCAATGATTGACAAGCAGACACAGGAAGAACTGAGAGCCAGATACAATCCCGACGGATCAGACCTTCGTCGTCTGCAGCTTCATATGCTTGACCTTCTGGTTGAGTTTGACCGCATATGCCGCAAGAATGACATAGACTACTGGCTGGAATACGGTACCCTGATCGGTGCGGCAAGACATGGAGGTTTCATTCCATGGGATGATGACCTGGACGTAACACTCCTTAAGAAAGACCGGAAGAAACTGATTGAGGCCCTCAGGAAAGATCTGCAGGCTCCATACTATTTCATAGACGCAGACTCAAAGGAGGGTGACACAAGACGCTGGTGCAAAATGCGCAATGATAACGTCCTTATAACACGACTTGTAGAGAACCCCAGTAAAAAGGGCGAACTCATACCCAAGAAAGAGGGAATATGGCTTGACATCTTCTACAAGATAAACGGCAACTCTTTCCTCTCATTCAAGGTTGACGCATTTTACGGTCGCTGCTTCAGGCGCAAGAACAGACTGGTTGATGACGGATGGTTCAAGCATCTGACCGGTGTGATCCTGTTCCCTGTTGCACAACTGGTGGCAGCACTGGCACGCCTGTATGGAAAGATTTTCCTGCCTGGCCGACTCATAAACGACTACGGGACCGATTTCCATTCACAGCGTTACATCAAGGATATCTATCCTCTAAAGGACATAGAATTTGAAGGACATCTGTTCAAGGCTCCCAACAACACCGACCACTATCTCAGGGTCATTTACGGGAACTGGGACACTGTACCTGAGGTTAAGGAAAACCATAGGATAACGGATATTGAAGTTGTCTGACAAAAATTGAATACATAAAAAGGAAAAAACTATATGAGTAAGAAAATTGCAGTTATCCTGGCGGGAGGAGTTGGTTCCCGTTCGGGTTTGGGTACGCCCAAGCAGTTCTTCAAAGTAGCCGGCAAGACTGTTATCGAGCATACGGTAAACGTGTTCGATAACCACCATCTTATTGATGAGATTGCCATTGTCACCAATCCTCTGTACAGTCGCGAGATAGAGGAGATGGTTATACGCAACAAGTGGAAAAAGGTAAAGAAAATACTGTCCGGAGGAAAAGAGAGATATGAATCCAGTCTGGCGGCCATAAACGCTTATGCCGATGACCCCGATTGCAGCCTCATTTTCCATGATGCCGTACGCCCGCTTATCAGCAATGGCATTATTGACGGTATTGTCGAAGCCCTTAAGACTTACAACGCCGTTGATGTAGCCGTTCCTGCAACCGACACCATCATACAGGTTGACGCCAAGGGTGAAGTCATCGAGAAAATACCCGACCGCCGTTTCCTGCGTCGCGGCCAGACTCCGCAGGCATTCCGCCAGAGTGTAATCCGCAAGGCTTATGACATAGCGCTCAAGGATCCCAACTTCACTTCATCCGATGACTGTGGTACGGTAATCAAGTATATGCCCCAGGAGAAGGTATATGTAGTACCCGGCGAGGAGGTTAATATGAAACTCACCTACAAGGAGGATTCCTATCTGCTTGACAAACTCTTCCAGCTGCGCTCTACCACGGTACGTGACGACGCTGATTTCTCTGTCCTGAAGGATAAGGTTATCGTGGTATTCGGCGGCAACTCCGGCATAGGTGCCGAGATCATTACGAAGGCACAGCAGTACGGAGCCAAGACATACTCATTCTCACGTAGTACCACCGGCACGGATATAGCCGACCGCAAGGCCGTTGCAAAATGCCTCAAGGATGTCTGCTCAAAGGAAAATCACATTGATTACGTGGTTAACAGCGCAGCCATCCTGGTTCGTGAGCCTTTGGTTACGATGGATCCCGATGTGCTGAGCACCATGATACGTACCAACTATGACGGCATGGTGAACATTGCAGTGGAGAGTTTCCCCTACCTCAAGGAGTCAAAGGGACAGTTGCTGCTCTATACGTCAAGTTCATACACCCGCGGCCGTGCACTGTACAGTATCTACTCATCGACCAAGGCCGCTGTTGTGAACTTCATGCAAGCCATATCGCAGGAGTGGGAGGCCGATGGAATCCGCGTAAACGTTATGAACCCCGAGCGCACCAAGACACCTATGCGAGTACGCAATTTCGGAAATGAGCCGGAGGGAACTCTGCTTGATGCCGCAAGTGTGGCCGATGCCTCACTCAAGACTCTGATATCGGACCTGACCGGTCAGGTATTTGATGTACGAATCAAAAAGAATGACTGACAAATGAAGTTCCTGGCGTACCTGATCTGTTATCTTATCTATCCGTTCTCGTTCCTGTTCCCACGCAGCAGGCGCAAGTACGTGTTTGGCAGTTACCGCGGTTCTTTTGCCGATAATGCCAAATACCTGTTCATATACTCCGTTGAAAACGGCGATAAGGATATCAGATATATCTGGCTCTCAACTTCAAGGGCTACCGTACGTAAGGTACGCAGTCTTGGACTGCCCGCGTATTGGGTTCTGGGACCGCGCGGCGTATGGCATGCACTGACATCAAAGTACTGGTTCTTCAACTCATATACATCAGACATCATGTTCTGCCTGTCGGGTGGCGCCTGTTGCATCAACCTGTGGCACGGCGTGGGCCTTAAAAGAACCGAATTCAACACAGTTTCGGGTCCTCTGGCTGACCGTTACAGCAAGAAAAACAAGTATGATGTGTTCTGCCACCCCGAGTCGTTCCGCCGACCCGACTGGCTGCTTACATCACCGTGGGAGCGCACCGGCAGGAACGGGCGGATTATCTCCACGAAACGTATGGCGTAACCGGTCTGACAGATAATTGTGAAGCGGTCAGGGATGCGGACATGATTGTGCTGGCGATTAAGCCCCAGATGG
>JAFXMB010000110.1 GCA_017530735.1 Bacteroidaceae bacterium
GGGTGATTCATGCGCTTCTCAATACCGTCAACGGCAATCACCGGAACACCATAGTGCTTGCATATCTCCCTCATTGACTCACCCAGGTTCTCACTCATTCCGTCATTCAGCAGAGAGTATATCTTCATCTTGGGATATAGTTTCTTGAGGTTGTCAAGCAGATATGCAAATGCAGGACGATAGAAATAGAGATCCTCCTTGGTCCAGTCTGAATATTTGTAGTCACCAAAGGGCTCGTGTGTCCAGTCATCGTTGGTACCGCCGAATATGAACAGGATATCGGGGGCACCGATGCAGTTCAGACGGGTTACGAAAGCGCGGTCTGAATAATCGTCGTGGTTGTAACCGCGGCAGCAAACGGTACTGCCTGACCATGAATCGTTCTTTTCAAGAACCCATCCGTTCTTCTCTATTACCTGAGCCCACCACTGCTGGCTCTGCTCTGTTACGCCGCAGAACTGGTTGGGATAGAATGTGTCATAATACTTGGGCATGGAACCCGTGAATGTTGAATATGAATCACCCATTACGGAGACCTTCAACTGTGCGGAGATAAGACCGCAAACAAGAACACTTACAAATAAAGCAACAAACTTTTTCATAATTATAAATTGGTTATGGTTTTAGTCAATCCTATGCTGTTGGAACCCTTGATAAGAATGGTCTTACCGGCTATCTTCTCACTCTCAAGAGCCTTGTTCACCTCATCAACATCGGCAAACAGACGGAATCCGCTTCCATCGGCCGCCTTGGCAAACTCGCTGCCCACCAGCCAGACCTGGGTGAATCCGTATTTCGCTATCTCCTCAACTATTTTCCTGTGCTCTGCATCCGATGCCTCTCCAAGTTCCCTCATGTCACCTAAGATGAGCATCTTGTCCTGAGCCTTAATCATGCTGAAATTCTCAAGTGCGGCGGCCATGCTTGTGGGGTTGGCATTGTAGGCATCAACCACAAGACTGTTACGTCCTGTCTCGGTCAGTTGCGAACGGTTGTTCTGAGGCTTGTAGTCAGCCACTGCTTCCGATGCATCCTGCTCCTTAACACCAAACTTAAGGCCGATGGTTATGGCGGCAAGTGCGTTGTCTACGTTGTACGCACCTATCAGGCTGGTCTGCACCGTATGCCATTCGCCCTTTCCGCTGCGCCAGCGGAACTTGACGAAAGGATTGCACTCCAGCACCTCGCCCTCAACCAACAGTCCGTCATGACCGGGTTTGCCGTATTCAATCAGCGGCAGTCCCTTACACATCTGCTGCAAGTGCTCATTGTCACGGTTCACGAATGCAGTACCGTCATGTTCGCGCAGCCAGTCATAGAGTTCACCCTTGGTGCGTTTTACCCCCTCAAACGAACCGAATCCCAGAAGATGGGCCTTACCCACATTGGTGATAAGACCAAAGTCGGGCTGGCTTACCTCTACCAGTTCCTTTATGTCACCCGGATGGCTTGCCCCCATCTCAACGATGGCATACTCATGCTCCGGCTTAAGCCCAAGCACTGTAAGCGGAACGCCTATGGAGTTGTTCAGGTTACCTTGAGTACAGAGAACGTTGTACGTTGTGCTCATGACGGCATTGGTAAGTTCCTTTGTGGTGGTTTTTCCGTTTGTGCCGGTAATGCCTATAACGGGAGTACCCAAAGTACGTCTGTGCAACGCAGCAACCTGCTGAAGAGTTGACAGCACATTATCTACAAGGATCATTCTGCTGTCCTGTGCATCATACAGACCGGCATTGTCCATAACCGCATAAGGACACCCCTGCTCCAACGCCCCGCGCACAAACTCGTTTCCGTCAAAACGCTCCCCCTTCAGGGCAAAGAACATAAGTCCGGGTCCGCATTTACGGCTGTCAGTTGTTACGCCCGTACACTTTTGGAATATGCTGTAAATCTCTTTCACTGTCATAATACCGCAAAAATAGCAATTTTAGACCATCTTATACCCTAATTATCATATCTTTTGGTGCAGATTCGGCCCATAAAACTCACAAAAAGCCGGAAAAAGTGCATCATGAGCACATTTTTTCGTGTTTTTTTTGCTGCTTTAACAAATGTTCCCTATTTTTGGCGCAAATAAGGACTGAAAAAAGGACTTTTTAAGGACAATTCTAACAAAAATAAAAAGGATAAAAACAATCAATCTTAATTACACAATTATGAAAAAAGTATTATTCGTTATCGCAACTCTTGCACTCTGCATGTCTGCAAACGCCAAGTATTGGTTCAGCGGTTCAATCGGTTTTGACAACCTTTCACTTTACACCACTACCGACAAGGCCAAGACTCTTGATTTCTCACCTTCATTCGGTATGGCTCTTGAGAACAATATTGAGGTAGGTATCGGCCTCGGTATTTTAGATAACCACTACTACAGAGCTGACAACTCAGTTCAGCAGGCATTCTCATTCAAGTTTGCCCCCTTCATCAGATGGACATTCATTGAGGATGGCAACTTTGACATGTTTGTTCAGGGTGGATTCGGCTACAAGGTAACATCACCCAGCGGCTTCAACTTCTGGGAGCTTTCACTGAACGTATCACCCGGTATCCGCTACCACTTCTCAGACAGCTGGTCAATCCAGGCACTGTGCAGAGGTTTCGAATTCTCACACATGAGCGAGCCTGAGGTTGCAGGTTATCCCGCAGAGCTTTACAAGAACAAGCTGGGTCTGAACATCAACACAGCTATGGAGTTCGGTCTCGTATACGAGTTCTAATCTGAAACCCAAATAACAAAAAAAGGTGGCCTTTTGATGTGACCCCCAAAAGTTGGACGGTTTAACATTAATTGCTAGGCCTTAGTTTGGAATAGAGTTCGGTATTGCACCGGACTCTTTCCTTTTAGCCTTAGTTTGATTCTATCGTTATTATAGTATCGTATATAGCCCCGGA
>JAFXMB010000111.1 GCA_017530735.1 Bacteroidaceae bacterium
ACCATTGGGGACGATTGACTTCGTCGAACTAAACCTTCCGTTTGGTACTGTTTTGTGTCATTTGAAGATGAGCTGAGCAAACTGGTAGAGGCTGCGGCGCCAGGTGTGCCATTCGTGGGCGGTACCCTCCGATATGTAACCTACGGCCTTGACACCCATACCGTTCAGGGCCTCGGCTGCCTCCATAACTCTGGGGTTCTCCTTGCTGCCGGAACTCATGAATACCAGCTTGGCGGTGTTCTTGAAACCGTTTGCACCGTTCACGTCATCGGGGCTGATGGTACCGCCGCTGAACATACCTATGTATCCGAACTTGGTGGGGTTGGCCAGTGTGATGCGGCGTGTCTGACCGCCACCCATTGACAGACCGGCCATACCGCGGTGAGCGGCATCGGTATATACACGGAACTCCTTCTCAATGAACGGGATGATGTCGTTCAGAAGCACTACAGAGAATGCGTCGTTGCTGGCACCGCGTCCGCCCTGCTGTTGCTGGGGCTGAGGCTCGGGAGCATACTGGCCTTTAAGATGAATGTTCTGGCCCTGGCCGTAATCCATAACGATGATGAACGGAACAGCCTTCTTCTCTGCAATCAGATTGTCCATAATCTGACCGGTGTGACCCTGAACTGACCAGCCGAACTCATTCTCGGCGTTACCGTGCTGCAGATAGAGTACAGGATACTTCTTGTTAGGGTTCTTGTCATACTCGTTGGGCAGATATACATAGCAGTGACGCATGCTCTCGGTGGCCATTGACCAGTAGTATTTCTCTACTATAGAGCCCTGAGGCACGTCCTTGACCTGCCAGAAATCCATATCGTCCGACGGAATCTCTATGCCGCTTCCCCATCGGCCTGCACCGAAATAGGAGATGGTTCCGGGATCGGGCATAGCAGTGCCGTCCACAATCAGCTGATAGTAGTGGAAACCCACATCCTGAGGGGCCGATGTACCCGTCCACACGCCGTTCTCATCCTTGGTCATCTCATATCGGCGGCCAAGATCCAACTGGACCGATGTGGCACCGGGAGCACGCAACTGTACGCGAACCGCACCCTGTGAGTTGACCATGGGGTACTGACGGCCGGGCTGATTGGTGATTACTGAGGGTTTGAAGTCCTCAACTGCGTCCGCGAATGACGGAACGGGAGCATTGTTTCTCTGTTGCTGAGCCGATACTGACACGGCTGCAAGCATCATGACTGAAAGGAATAGTTTTCTCATTTTGTCCTTATTTATAATTGGTTAGTTTGAATCGCTAAGGACAAATATATAAAAATAGTACCAAAGAGAACCGTCCCCTTTGGTACTATTTTTCAGAGCTTTTTGAGAGTTTCTATTAGGGCGGGGAGGTTGCCGGGGTGGCAGGATACGTCCAGAAGGGCTCCGTTGCGGTTCAGCAGACGGTAGGTGGGGTAGCCCTCAACCTTGAGGAACTGCTCTACAAGAGCCTGCTGGTTTCCGGGCAGATTGTAGTGTACGCAGTCCGGACCGGCCAGGTTGTACTCCTTGATGACACCCTTCCATGCATTCTCGGTAGTGCTGCTTGCCAGATAGAGATAGACAATGTCAAAATCCTTAAGCGCCTCCTTGAGTTCACCGGCGTGCTTGAGGTTCTCAAGACAGGGATGGCACCATGAACCCCATACGTCAATGTAGACAATCTTGCCGCGGTATGGCTCCGTGATCTTGCGGAGTATGGCCTCACCGTCAGACATGGCGGCAATCTCCTGGTCCGATACCACATTACCCAGTGAAGCCAGGTCAATGTTCTCAAGAGCCTGGTACTTTTCATTCTGTGCATGAACGGCATCCACGCAGGGCTTGTAAGTGACTATGCTGTCAAATTGGGCAATGATGGCAGCCGGGGCTGAATGACGTGATGAGGTGATCTCGCTGACCAGATAATGAGTAAGGAAGATTTCATTGAGTCTCTTCTCAAATCCCAGCGAATCCAATGCATCGACAACATAGTGGAACTCCTTGTCATATGCTATCTTCTGGGCATATTCGTTGAAATACTCCATCAGTCCTTTTTCAGTGGCTGTTTTGTTTGCTTTCTCAACCTCAGCCTGGACTTGAGGGGTCAGGATTTTGGCAATGGTGTCATTGATACGCTCATTGTCAGTTCCGCATGCAAGAACTGCCGATGAAACCATGTCATTGATCCTGGCCAGATTCCTTAACTGTTCCGTTTCATCGGCCGTAAGTTCAAAGACCTTGTTTTCAATTACGTAGTTGATGATGTCAGTCATGTCTACTCTAACGGATTTTTTAGGAGTCTGATAGAGGGACTGTACCAGGTCGACAACAAAATAATTGAAATCGTAGAACAGCGAGTAGGGGGCTATTGAATTTACCTTGAGGTCATTACGGATAAAATCAGTCATGAATGCCGGAAGTTCGTACATGTTTTCCTGGTTGTGGAAACGTGACTGACCTATCATGCGGTACATCTCTGTCGTGGCATACACGCGTGACATTTCCAGATATCCGTCCGATATTGACGGATGCACTTTCAGCAGGCTGTCAAGACGTGCGAAATGCTTGTTGCGCTCACCGATAAGGTAGTTCAGGTAGGCTTCCATATCGGTGCTGTATTCACTCTCCTCAAACCTGTCGTAATCAGCATAGAAATCGTCGTAATGGGTCAGGAACTCATTCTGAATCCTGGCTTTTGAGCCCATTACATATTCGCGTCCGCTCAGGACATCGCTATAGATGAAATAGGTGCGGCCCGGTTCAATGGGAATGGAGAATCCTGCAGCGCCGTTCCTGCTTCTTGCAACTGTAACCACTGTGTTGGGGAGAGGGAATGTAACGGTAAAGTATCCCTTTTCATCGGTAGTGGCGGCAACCTGGGAATTCTCGCCGGATATGGGATCTATGACGTCAAGTGTAAAGGTCATGTTGCTCCTGTTGTTGCCTATGAGCATACCGCTTACGGTAACCGGGTCAGCGTTCTCATAACCGTAATCCACAAGCGTGTTTACGCGTCTTTCTATGCGGGGATAATCCGGAAGGTTCCTGGACTCAAACGATGCGCAACTGTACTGGATGGTGCCGTTGGGAGACTGGACCTTGATGGAACGTTTGCCGTGCTTGAGTTGACCTATCTGTACCACCGCCTTGTCATCGCCGTTGCTTATTGTAACGGTCTGGGCCGATACTTCATTATCCTTCAGTGAAGTCTCATATTGCCACAGTTTGCAGTCATAGATGACAAAGTCGTTCATGAAACTGATTGTCCAGTCACCTGTGCGGACATTGACCCAGTTGGTATTCATGAGCGCGGGTGAATCGGGACTGTTCTTGTGTATTCCGAACAGGTTGAATGCTCCGGGAAGGTTCTGGCTTTCTATCAGGTCAAACGACTTGGTATCCAGAGGCATAGGCTCAAAATGGAATACCAGATATTCGGTGTTGGACTTGCCCATGGGCTTGTACTGGCCCGGAGTGATGCCCTCGACTGATTTCATGGCGTATGATTTGCCATCGGCCTTAAGTGAGGTCTCAGAGGCAAAAGTGTAAGAACGGCCCTCATAGCCGTTAACCTTCATGTAAACGGTTGTCTCGTCGTTACCGAAATAAACCTTCTGGATTATGAAGTCCCAGCCTCCGTTTTTTAAAGTGAACGCGCTGCTCTCAATATTCGGCGAGTTCCATACTCTGGGATCTGAATCTTTCTGTGATACCCGGCTGCAGCCTGCCAGGACTGCAAGAAGTGTGGCAAACAAAAGTAGGTTAACGTGTTTCATCCTTTTTTCAATTATCAGTTAGAGCCGCAAAGTTAGCAAAATTCTGATATTTCTTTGAAATAGGGAGAGTTTCCTGATTTTTAAGGGTTACGGTATCGGCTTGGGTATTTATGATCTGGGCGCGTGATACCAGGAAAGAGCGGTGTATGCGCACAAATTCTATGCCGAGCATGTTTTCCCACTGGGATATGGGGGTCTTGTTGCGGTATTTCTGGCCGTCGGCGGCATGAATCCAGACCTCGGTATCGTTGCTTTCTACATATAGGATATCGGCCTGGAGCAGGGTCACGGGCTTACGGTCGCTGGTGAACGTGATGGTCTTAGGAGCCTGCTTGAGGTGCTTGGTCAGGTAGCCGTCGAGCAGGTGGTCACCGCCCGAAAAGAGTATGAGCAGCAGGGTCAGGAATACTGGGTTGACTATCATGTTGCTGACCATCGGCTCAAAATAAGGTTCGTAATAGTACGGGTGTTTGAGGCTGAAAAGTATTCCGTGGCCTATGAAAATGAGCAGAATCTCAATGATGAGTGCTGTGATAAACAGCAGCAGAAGGTCGCGGATACGGGTGTTTACGGGCTGTAGCAGTATCTTGGGCAGCATGAATTTGATGATGATGCCGCCGGGCAGCAGCAGGGTGGCCAGCAGGCAGGACTCCTTGAATGTGTAGTCCAGGCTGCACAGCATGAGGGCTGTGAGCAGGATCATCAGGATCCAATACGCTGTAATTATGAGTTTCTGTTTCATCGTCTCCGCGAAGATAGTGTTTTTTGTCGCTTGAAACCCATTATACACGGGCCAAAACCCTTTACAGTGGGTTTACATGGGCCTACAAGGGGTTTTAAATTTGCATCGGCCCGTTTTTGGGTGTAACATTGCAGCAGAAATTTTTGTTCAACCCTTTAAAAATTGAATTTATGAACGGTTTGTTTAAGTTGTATGTCGAGGGCAGCGTTGGTTGGATGACGCTGATCACTCTTGCGCTTGTGGGCGTACTTATTGCAATGTGGAAGGCTCCCAAATGGGTGCGTGAACTGGGTCTGCTGGGCCTGTCACTTGGTCTTCTGGGCTGGTTCACGGGCTTTTGCCAGGCGTTTGTGGACATTATGAAGGCGGGTGATATCTCCATGGGAGTTGTCTGCGGCGGCGTCAAGGTGGCGCTCATCGCACCTCTTTACGGCATTCTGGTTTATCTGGTATCGGTCGTTATCAGTACTATTCAGAGTCCGCGCAAGTAATTGATTGTTTAACCTTTAATTCTTACTATTATGTTTGCAATGGCAGTTAATCCTATGATGGAGATGATCAATGGCTCAAACAGGCTGGGAACTGACTACATGTCGTTCGGCGAGTCGCTGTTTGCTCCGATCGCGCTCCCGTACACTATAATACTGATTCTGCTGCTGGCCGGCATTTGCGTTGCTGCGTTCAAGGCCAAGTTATGGGTCCGTAATCTGGGCCGATGCGCGATGGGGCTGGTGGCATTCCGGATTCTTCTGGGCTTTGTGCAACTGTGTGACTGCTGTCAGAGGCTGGGCGTTCCCGGTTACTATGACGGCACCAACGCGTTCTTTGCCCATGGCCTGCTGCCCGTATTCAGCGTCGCAGTTATAGGCACTCTGATCTACATTCTCTCCCTGTTTATCACAATCGCTCAGAAGCCCAGGATTTAATCCTCGGTTTTCTGGGCGCGGAGTTCCTCTATATAGGCGGCTGTGATTACGCCGCTGGGGAGGGCGATTATTGCTACTCCAAAGAGTGACGAAACCATGCTTATGAATCGTCCCATGTCGGTTACGGGGGTTACATCTCCGTAGCCGACTGTGGTTAATGTCACAGTGGCCCAGTAGAGTGCGTCAAAGAAGTTGGCAAAGGTTTCCTGCCCGGTCTCGGGGTTGATGTGCGGCTCGGCGTTGAACATTACCAGGGCCGATATGAATATGTAGAAAACGGCTATTCCAAGCACTGTGAGAAGGATCCGCTTTTCACGCCTGATCACGTTGCCCAGGATTTTGATGTTCTTGGAGTAACGTATGAACTTGAATAGTCTCAGGATTCTGAGAAGGCGTGATATTCGGAGTACCTTGAAACCCTGTCCCAGTATTCTCAGACCCGGCAGGATAGCCAGGAAGTCTATGATTGCCCAACCCGTGAAGGGGTAGATAAGGAACGACCATTTTCCGCGGCCTACTATGTAATCGGCCACAATCCAACGCAGCAGATAGTCTATTATGAGGAGTCCCACGGTCACGTCTTCAATGACTGTAAAGACGGGGTAGGTCTCAATGAACATCAGAGGGATGATACTGGCGGTGATGGCGGCCAGAATGACAAAATCATAAATGTAGCTGACCCAGTCGTTGTCACGGCCCTGTTCAACTATCGTGTACAGACGTTTTCTCATAAGCTTGATTATGTGACTCTGCAAATATAGCGGCTTTTTGCTATCTTTGCTCTCGTAATAAGATTAGAAATGGCACAGACAACAGCAGACGACAAGAAGATCATCTTCTCCATGGTGGGGGTGAGCAAGCAGTTTCAGAACAACAAGCAGGTTCTCAAGGACATATACCTTAGTTTCTTTTACGGCGCCAAGATCGGTATCATCGGCCTTAACGGTAGCGGTAAATCAACCCTGCTCAAGATAATTGCAGGTATTGAAAAGAGTTACCAGGGCCAGGTGGTGTTCAGCCCCGGCTACAGTGTGGGCTATCTGCCCCAGGAGCCTCAGCTGGACCCCGACAAGACCGTCAAGGAGGTGGTCATGGAGGGCGTGCAGCAGATATATGACACCCTTAAGGAGTATGATGAGGTAAACCATAAGTTCGAGCTCCCCGAGTATTATGAGGACCAGGACAAGATGGATGCCCTGATGGCCCGTCAGGCCGAACTCCAGGATATGATTGATGCCACCGATGCGTGGAACATAGACAACCGTCTGGAGCAGGCTATGGACGCCCTGCGCTGTCCGCCCGAGGACCAGAAGACAGGCGTCCTGTCAGGTGGTGAGCGCCGTCGTGTGGCTTTGTGCCGTCTTTTGTTGCAGCAGCCCGATATACTGTTGCTCGATGAGCCTACCAACCACCTGGATGCCGAGAGCATACAGTGGCTGGAGCAGCATCTGAACCAATACGCAGGTACGGTTATTGCCGTAACTCATGACCGATACTTCCTTGATAACGTTGCCGGCTGGATCCTGGAACTGGACCGCGGCGAGGGTATTCCATGGAAGGGCAACTACTCAAGTTGGCTGGAGCAGAAGTCGCAGCGTCTGGCCCTTGAGGAGAAGCAGGCTTCAAAGCGCCGCAAGACCCTGGAGCGTGAGTTGGAGTGGGTTCGTATGGCGCCTAAGGCACGTCAGGCCAAGGGTAAGGCTCGTCTGAACTCTTACGATAAACTCATGAATGAGGACGTTAAGGCCAAGGAGGAGAAACTTGAGATATTCATCCCCAACGGTCCGCGTCTGGGAAATAAGGTTATCGAGGCGCATAATGTTGCAAAGGCATTTGGCGACAAACTGCTGTTTGATGATCTGAATTTCTCACTTCCGCCCAACGGCATTGTCGGTGTCATCGGCCCTAACGGTGCGGGTAAAACCACTCTGTTCCGTCTGATTATGGGCTTGGAGAAAGTCGATGCCGGATCGTTTGAGATAGGTGAGACCGTTAAGATTGCATATGTTGACCAGCAGCATAAGGATATTGACCCTGAGAAGAGTGTCTATCAGGTGGTTAGCGGCGGAAACGAGATTATCCGCATGGGTGGTCGCGACATTAACGCCCGCGCTTATCTGGGCCGATTCAACTTCACTGGCGCTGACCAGGAGAAGAAGTGCGGCGTGCTCTCGGGCGGTGAGCGTAACCGTCTGCAGTTGGCCATGGCACTCAAGGAGGAGGGCAATGTGCTGCTGCTTGATGAGCCTACCAACGATATTGACGTAAACACCCTGCGTGCCCTTGCAACAACGATGTGAACCAAATAAAAATAAATGAAAGTCAAACCGTAACAAATAACGCACAATTTAACGCACTATTACCAGCTTCCGGCGACGG
>JAFXMB010000112.1 GCA_017530735.1 Bacteroidaceae bacterium
AGCAGCAGGAATATGATGTCAGTCATAGACGACATACTGAACTGCGGCGATACCTTATTGCGTCTCTTCAGCATATCACTTCTCCAGATTTACGGTGAAATCCTGAATGAAGGACTCCATCTCGTTAGCTATACTGTCAACTCTTGCAACCAGATAATTGTAAGCGAAAAGGGCGATGATACCTACAATCAGACCGCCTACGGTGGTGATCATAGCCTCATAGATACCGCTTGAAAGCAGTGATACGTCAATGTTGTTACCTGCATTTGACATCTCCCAGAAGGCGCGAACCATACCGATAACCGTTCCAAGGAAACCGATCATAGGAGCGGCGCTGGCGATGGTTGAGAGACCCTTAAGTCCCTTCTCAAGATTGGCAATCTCAACATTTGCGGCATTCTCCATACCCAACTGGATATCCTTGGTGTCATGCTCTGACAGGCCGATACCCTTCTCAACAATACGGCTCAGCGGAGATGCTGTTGCCTGGCAGAATATCTGAGCCGACTTGATCTCACCGCTCTTCATGTAGTCGTTGATGCGGTCCATGAAATGGGGATCCTTGATGGCAGCCTTACGGTAAATGGCTATGCGGTTAAAGAAGATGTAAAAGCATACTATTGACAGCAACAGCAGGACCAGCATGATCCAACCGCCCTTAAGGGCCATGTCAAAAAGATTCATCTTGTCGGTAGCCTCCTCGGCCAACTGTGCAACCACCGGGCTCTGAGCCGCTGTGTCGCCTAATGCCTGTGCAAGTGTTGATTGTAAGAACATATTATTTAATGCAATTTTTATACTCACTGATTGTCTTTTCAAGTCCCAGATAGAGAGCGTCGCATACCAGCGCGTGGCCTATGGACACCTCGTCAATCCAGGGAATCTGCTCCTTGAGGTACTTGAGGTTCACAAGGCTCAGGTCATGTCCTGCGTTGAGTCCCATTCCGCATTCGCGCGCCTTCTTGGCGGCCACCACGAACGGCTTTACAGCATACTCAGGGCCCATCTTTATGTAGTCCGATGCATACGGCTCGGTGTACAGCTCAACCCTATCGGCCCCTGCCTTGGCGGCTAGTTCAACCATGCGGGGATCGGCATCGACAAATACCGATGCGCGGATGCTGTTACGCTTGAGTTCGCTTATTATGTCTACCAGGAAATCCTGATAGTTCAGGGTGTTCCAACCGTGGTTTGAGGTTATCTGCTCGGGGCTGTCGGGCACCAGAGTTACCTGTGCGGGCTTGATCTTGGTGACCAGTTCCATGAACTCAGGGGCGGGATAACCCTCTATGTTGAATTCCGTGGTAAGTACTTTCTTAAGGTCATATACGTCCTGACGGCGTATGTGTCTTTCGTCCGGTCTGGGATGCACCGTGATTCCGTCGGCACCAAAACGTTCGCAGTCAAGAGCGGTCTTGACAACGTCCGGATTGTTGCCTCCGCGGGCATTACGCAGAGTGGCTATCTTATTGATATTTACACTTAATCTTGTCATAAGTCCCTTCACTTTGATAAAATGAACTATCTTTGCCGTGAGCTATTGCTCTAATCAGCAAAGGTAACGAATTTATTCGATATAACGTATGCGTTTCGCCATATTCGGAAATACGTCACGTGACAAGTTCTGCGGCCATGAGCAGCAGTTCTTTAACCTGTTGCGTTCACTGGGTGACGGCATAGCCGTGGATCGTCCCTACTACGAGTTCCTGACCCGCCAGATGGGCCTGGATATCCCCTGTGACACCCTCTTTGACGGCACCGATTTTACGGCCGATGCAGTCATCAGCGTTGGCGGCGACGGCACATTCCTGCGCACCGCCACCCGCGTAGGCAGCAAAGGCATCCCCATGGTAGGTATCAACACCGGCCGCCTGGGTTTCCTGGCCGATATCACCACAGACCGCATTACCGATGCCATAACCCGCATACACAACGGTGACTATACACTTGAGGAGCGCAACCTGCTGCAGGTAAGCATGGAAGGTCTGCCCCAAGGCCACACCCCCTATGCCCTCAACGACATAGCCATACTTAAGCACGATATCTCATCAATGATACAGGTTGCCACCAGCGTAGGCACCACCCCCATGATCACCTATCAGGCCGACGGTCTTGTAGTAGCCACCCCCACCGGCTCCACCGCCTACTCCCTGAGCGTAGGAGGCCCCATCATAGCCCCCGGTACCAACGTGATCTGCCTCACCCCGGTTGCCCCGCACAGCCTGACCATGCGCCCGCTGGTACTCCCCGCCGATGAAACCATCCGCCTGGACGTAACCAGCCGCAGCCACAGCTTCCTGGTATCCATAGACGGAAACAGTTTCAGCTGCCCCGAGCACACCGCCATCGAAATCAGCCGCGCCCCCTTCCGCATCAGCGTCATCAAACCCGCCAAGGGTGACTTCTTTGCCACCCTCCGCGAGAAAATGCTTTGGGGCACCGACTCAAGAAAATAGGGGAACAGAAGGGGATATAATCTCTGAAACTACGCGCCTACGGCGCTATCCCTCCCATCCCTAATAAGACGCTCTGAAAGACGTGAGCTTTGCTCCCATCTTCCAGAGCATCTTCTTAGGCACGGGCCCCTCCCGTTCACAAGCCCACGGGCGGCCATGGTTTCTGAGACTATATCCCCTTCTGTTCCGCTCACCGTGCAAGCTTTGCTCGCTTTGCGGCCATACTTGCAACTTATAGGCTTTTTACTCGCGTTTTTTGCAAGTATGGCTTCAAAAATGGGCAAAAATGCCCAGATCACGTCCATACTTGCAACAATACGGTTCTGTAAGCCACTTTTTTGCAAGTATGGCCACAAAACGAGCGGAACAAGTAGTATATACTCTCTGGGAGTCTCGCACCCACGCGTGACCAGTGGGAGGGGCCCGCGACAAAAAATATCTATTCTGGAACGCTGAACTTGTTCAGTAGTTTCGGAATAGATATGTTTTGTTGTGGGAGGGCATTCTCCCAGAGAGTATATACTACTTGTTCCCTCTCAAAGTGTAATTACCTTGGAGTAGGATTCAAGGAAGCGATCGGCATCCTGTTTGGTGATGCAGAGGGGCGGGAGGAGGCGGATTACGTTGGTGCCGCTTACTCCGGTAAAGATGTGCTCCTCAAACAGCAGACGCTGGCGGATTTCCTTGATGGGCTGGTCAAACTCCATTCCTATCATCAGGCCGCGACCGCGAACCTCCTTGGGTCCGGGAATCTGCTTGAGCTGCTCCAGCAGGTAGGAACCTACTGTGGCGGCGTTCTCTACCAGATGTTC
>JAFXMB010000113.1 GCA_017530735.1 Bacteroidaceae bacterium
CAATCCGGGTGTCAAGAGTGTTGAGGAAAGGTGTAAGGAACAGTGTGGATATGATTGCAATCAATAATGCCGGCAGAAGGGTTGCAAGAACCTGATAGCTGAGCATTACGGTCAGCCCGTTACGGGTTGACCCCAGACATATCCTGAGTCGGTTGTCATGCCAATGCCTTATGAATGAGGTTATAAGATTGCTCAGATAGCAGACCATTCCGGTAATCAGCACAAGAACTGACAACAGGCGTTTCCATATATCGGTTTGGCTTTGCTCACTATCCTGTAAGGGACGTACCTGTGGCACAATAAGTCTTGTGTTTCCTTCAATGCGCCAGGGAAAAGCATTCTCCTTTAGCATGATGTTGGCCTGGTCTATACTGTATCCTTCCTTAAGTACTGCCTGAACTATCCTTAATCCGTCTATGTGATAAAAGATGTCAGCCCTTACACGCCTGCTCCATTTGTCATCCTTAATTACGTTGACAATATGCAGTTGGGTATCATGACTTGTGTCGCCGTCAGGGGTACAGTATTCCAGAACGCAACTGGCTATATCTCCCTTTACATTCAACCTTTTAAGCAAGGACTCCTTGACAACTATTTCCCGGTGGTTTTGAGGCAGTCTGTCGCCATACAGAAGCGTCATGCCCATATACTTGAAATAGTTGGATGTAATCCGGTCAAACTGTCCTGTTACTGCTACCTGTGTGCCGTCAGGCTCGGTAAGCACCATCTCGGCATAGGTATTGCCTTGGCCGGAATAGTCGCCGTATTTCTGGTCAAAGACACTTGCAAAAACACATTCAATGGCAGGCGAATCATAAAAACGTGATTCTTTAATATCGTAACTTGTAACAGTATCCGGTTGACCGTCCTCAAAGCACTGCACAAGCGTTGCCGCCACAATACGGTCACGTCCGGGCAGCCTGTTTTCAAATAGCATGTCATTGTCCACCTCATATTCAAGGACTGCAAAGATTATAGTTCCCACAGCCAGGCAGACTATGGAAATAATGTTGAATACGGCATTTACCTTCAGATTCCTGAGAGCCGTTTTCAGATAGTGAATAAACATATACAGGACTTTTTGAGTAATGAACCCAAAAATATCTGATAGGATTATGTATTTGCAAGAAAAAAGGGCAAAATCATCGATTTCGCCCTAAAAGTGTCCAATTTTTAGACAGTTTCTTAGAATGACAGGTTGACGCCGGTCATGAATGCTATACCCGGCATGGGGTAACCTGCATTGATCTGATACTTGGTGTTGAGCAGGTTGTCGCCGTTAACCCAAAGCTGGAGCATATCGGACAGTTGGTATGACAGGCGTGCGTTCCAGAGCAGGAAATCCTCCGTTATATCCGGGTTGGCAAGAACGGTTGCCGGTTTTTCTGTCTTGGGTGTTGTGTATAGCGAATTGATATATTGCAGTCCTGTGCTGGCATGCCATCCGTTGCTGCTGAAAGAACCTCCCAGATAAGCCTTATGTTTAGGCGCTCCTACAACGGGAGTCTCCATCTTGAGATAACTGTAGTTGCCGTTCACCGAGAAAACCTTTGATATAAGGTATGAGGCCTCAACTTCTATACCCGAGTTCTTGAGTTCTCCGGTGTTCTGGTTCAAAGGACGGCCGCCCTTGGGTAGAGCCTGTATAGTGTTCTTGACATCCATATGGAACAGGTTTATTCCGTAATGAAGTCTGCCGTCAAATATGGCCTGTGAAAATGAAAGCTCGTAGTTCCAAAGTGATTCGGGCTCCAGGTCAGGGTTTTGTGGCGGGAACAGATAGTTGTCTTTGAATGTGGGATAACGGAATCCTTTGGCCACAGAAAGCTTGATTTCTGCATTTGCCGGCAGATGGAATGCCGCTCCGGCCTGTGGTACGAATTCAGTACCGATAGAGAAGTGATGGTCGGCACGCAAACCGGCATTCAGAGTAAGCCAGGTTCCTATATCCTGACGCATCTCAATGTATCCGGCCAGTTCGTTCTCGCGTCTGTCTATGAGTAAACTGTCGGTGCGGTTACCGATAGAATCATAAACCACCTTACCTCCATATCTGTAAAAATCAACACCGGCGGTAACACGGTTGCCTTCAAACAGATTTATGCTCTGCCATGCAGAGACTCCCAGCATCTCATCATAAGATGTGAAACGGAACGGTTTGGGTAGAGTATCATTTTTGCTCTGATATGTTCTTGCTGGGTTTGGTGTCTTATATCCATCGTTGATCCAGTGGTCTCCCCAACTGTAGAATACGCTTACGGCTCCCTGTGTGCGTGCGTAATTGTTCTCAACGAACAGGGCGGATGTTCCGCGTGTTATATCCTGGTCCGCATCAGTCATTGGGTCGTTTTCGGGACCTGGGTATGATGCCTTGAAGCGTGTGATATCTACGTTGGCAGATGCATCCCAGTTTCTGGAGATATCATAACCCAGTTTTGCGTAACCGCCGAACTGTTCAAAGTTCAGGTTTTCTCGGTGGCCGTCAGTGCGGTTGTATGAGCCTGATGCCACTGCGCTTAGCTTGCCTTGCTGTGTATTGACAGAGAACTCGGTCTCGGCTGTGTTGAATGATCCGTATCCGGCGTGCAGATAAGCGTGAGTTCCGTCTTGTGGTTTCTTTGTTACGATATTGATTACACCTGACATCGCATATGAACCGTACAGCATTGATGCCGGACCACGCAGGACCTCAACCCTTTCGGTCATGAGTGACTGATAGGAATCGGCTATGGGGTGTCCGAAGATACCGGCATAGTTGGGATGACCATCTATAAGAACGAGCGTACGCACGGCTGTACCGGACCCTGTCAGTCCACGCATTGAGATTGTGCCTGCTGCGCCGTCAGATACGCCGTAGCCGGCATATCCGCGCTGAGTGATGAACAGACCCGGAACCTGCTCGGTAAGCAGTGGCAGGAGTGATGCCCGGTTGGTCTCCTCAATTGCTGCGCGGTCTATCACATTTACGGTCTGTGAGAGTTGGCGCACATCGGTGGCACTGCGTGTGCCGGTTATTACTACCTCCTGGAGTATGGAATCTGTTGGCTCGGTTGCCTGCGCTGTGCTGAATGATACTGCTGCTGCAGCCAGAATTAGTGCAATGCGTTTCATAAATAAGGTTTGGTTAGTTCTGGTTGCAAATATAGCAAAGTAACACGAACTGCGTAAATCGTAACACCGGATATTTATGTTACAACGCTCTTTTTTGACTATTTTTGACTTCCCGAACAAGAGTCCGTATAATTAAGTGAGATGCAACAAATAGACGCCGACATAATCAGCAGGTGCAAAGCGGGTGATAAGGCCGCTTTCCGCACCGTTGTGCAGAACTGTCAGGGCATGGTCTATTCGCTCTCGCTTAAGATGCTGGCGGATGTTGAGGAGGCTAAAGACGTGGTGCAGGACACATTTATTAAGGTGTGGCAGAACATAGGCAACTACGATGACCGGTACGGTTTCAATACATGGGTTTACACGATTGCATCAAGGCTCTGCCTGGACCGCTTGCGCAAGGTAAGGCCCATCGGCCCGACTGAAGTGGATGAAAGGATCTTTGAAACGGTGGCCGATGACAGTGACCCGGAGCGGCAGCTGGAAAGCAGCGAGTGGGTATCGGTAGTAAAGGTGATGGCCGATGAACTTAGCGGAAAACAGAAACTGGTGTTTACCCTGAGCCAGTTGGAAGGACTGGAAACGGCGCAGATAACAGAGATTACAGGCCTGGATGCAGATCAGATAAAAAGCAATCTGTATGCGGCTAAAAAGAATATCAGAGAACGATTGATACAGATGGGATATGGAAAGGATTGATGATTTGATGGAACGGCTCAAAGGGCAGATGCCCCAGGTGCCGGATGCCGATGCGCTGACCGACAGCATCATGGCGGCTATTGACACCCCCAGGCAGATTCCTATGTGGCTCACGGTGCTCAGGACGGTATCATCGGTGGCTGCGGTTGTGCTGATGCTGATGTTTGTGCATCTGGAGAGCAATGCGGTGGATACGGATGATGCAAGTGCAGATTATCTTGAAGTTGCTTCCTCATCATTTGAGTGTGAGGAGTGCTCTCCGGCAGAGAATTATAATCTGCGCAGAGAAAAAATGAGAATAATGAATGAACGTAAAATCATAAAGAAGAAGATATATGCGAGTTTCGATTTCTAAAATTTTGTTTGCCGTCACAATGCTGGCTATGGTCTCATGTGACGAATGGAAGGTTCAGATGGTAACCGAGGTGATGCGTGACGGTTCATGTGTAAGGACTGTTGCATCGGACGACAGAAGTTGCCTTACTGAAGATGAAGGATGGGAACAGGTTGATGAGGAAGACTACATCCGTAAATTCACGGCCGATACCATATACAAGGCTGTTATCAGAAGGAGTTTTGACGGGGTGGAGGACATGGATGCCTGTCCGGCCTTGCAGATTTGCGGCAAGCCTATCCGTTCCAACTCAAGCCTTGACAGGAAGTTCAAATGGTTCTATACCGAATATACCTTTACGGAGACATTCCGGGGCTGGAACGCGGATTTGAGTATTCCCGTTACCGATTACGTGACTCAGGATGAGGCCTCTTTCTGGTACACCGGCTATCCGGAACTGCCCAAGGGTATTACAGGTCAGGAACTCCTGTATCTGCAGGACATATCATTCAAGACGGACCACTGGATATATGATATGACATGGGATATCTATTTCCGTACAATAGACCGGTTCTATGATGAGATAAATCCGCCGTTAGACCGAAAGACATTCATTTCCATGCGTGATTCGGTTATGCATGAGGCATGGAATCAGGATGTGGAGTTCTATGAGAACAGGGAACTTGAGTTTCTGGACCGCTTCTTTAAGACCGATGCCTTTACAAAAGCCGATTATAGCGATGAAATTGCTGATTACGGAAAGAATCTGTGGAATCAGAGCCTGGGACTGATGAATCTGGAGGCACCTTATATACTCAAAATGCCGGGGCGTGTCACCGATGCCGGGCGCGGACAGATAGAGGACGGCGTGATAAAATACCGTTTTGAGGGCAGTTTTCTGATACCGGGCGACTATACCATAACGGCATCTTCCAGATGCGTGAACGTCTGGGCTTTCATTCTCTCTGGTCTGGTGCTGGCCGTAGCTGTAGGAAGCTTCTTTATAAAGCGTTAATCGGCCCGGCTCATAAGGAGCTTGCCATGGCGGATGCCCTTGATGGACGTCATCTCATCGGCCAGGGCGGTAAGCAGGCGGGCCTCACCCATGACGGTGCATACGTGCAGGCAGGTACCCTCACTTATGTAGTGCTGCTGTGAGGAGAGTACAAGATTCTGGTTGCGGATCTGTATATCCGATATGCGTGCGGATATATCGGTCCGCTGCTGGTCATATATTATAAATATGGTACCCGCAACGATATGATTGCACTGCCATTTCTTTTCGGCCAGGTTCTTCTCTATCAGGAAGCGTATGGCCTGGGAGCGGTTGGCGTAACCGTCTTCCTTTACCAAGGCGTCAAGCTGCTCAAGCAACTCATCCTCAAGTGAAACTCCGAATCTTTTCAGTGCCATAACAATACACTTTTTATTCAATCCAAAGTTATACATTTTGGAAAACATTTGGGCAAAAAAATTTCCAAAAGTTTTCCGAATGTGGAAAGAAACAGCTGTGGCGAGGACTGTTGAAAACTTCTGGGCAAATAAGGCTTTTTAGTTATCAACAGACCGTATCATCTTATTGTTTTTATAATATCTTTGCCTACGTCATTGGTTCCCGGAGGGGCGGCTCCCCGACGGAATAATTTGGAATCCGGTGAAAGTCCGGGACAGTGCCTGCTGCTGTAAATCCCTGATTATAAATCCGATGCACTCTCTGCCACTGGCCGATATGGGGCCGGGAAGGCGCATGGGACGGGATAAGTCAGAAGACCTGCCAATGACATTGGGCCCTTGGTTCTTGCAGGACTACAAGGCCGGGGATTTTGAGGGAGTTATCCTGATTATATATTACAACTTTGTGGAGGGACAAGGTCACTCCGCTATGCTGAATTGATGAATACTTTTAGTTATTTATGGAGACATATA
>JAFXMB010000114.1 GCA_017530735.1 Bacteroidaceae bacterium
GATCTACAAATTCCGCACAATGCGTACCGATGCCGAGTCAGACGGCATTCCCCGTCTTGAGAACGAGCGCAACAAGTACCTGACCCCCTTTGGCGGTTTTCTGCGTGCACATCACCTGGATGAACTTCCGCAGCTTTGGAATGTACTCAAGGGTGACATGTCATTTGTAGGCCCCCGTCCCGAGCGCCAGTATTTCATTGACCAGATAAACCGTGAGACCGATGACTACCACTACATCTATCTGATGCGTCCGGGAGTCACATCTTACGCTACCATATTCAACGGTTACACAGACACTATGGACAAGATGCTCAAGCGTCTTGAGTATGATCTGGACTATCTTGACAACCGCAACATCTTTACAGACCTGGGAATCATAGCCAAGACTTTCTTCTCAGTGTTCAGCGGTAAGAAATTCTGATTTTCATTTAGTTACTACCATATTTTTATGAGAAAGTATCTTGTTTTGTCATTGTTCCTGTTCACCGGTATGTCTGCATTTGCGCAGATGACGGAGGATAAAATCATACAGTATGTGCAGGAACAGCAGGCCAAGGGAGTTTCACAGGAACAGATAGTATATAATCTGAACAAGAAGGGTGTTACAGTCCAACAGCTGCAGCGGATGCGGGATAAATATGAGAAGCAGGCATCCACTGGCTTAATGGGAAACACCATTTCAGAGCAGGGCTCCTCAACAACCCGTTCAAGAACGGGAAAGGGGGAGTCTTTTAATATGGTGAGTCCCGCTGACCAGTCTCTGATGGGCGGAACCCAGGTTAAAGACAGCAGAACCCTTGAAAAGGAAAGGCTCCAGGACATGCTCAGTGAGTCCATGTTCCTTTTTGCGGATTCAATATATCTGCTCAAGCAGTCCCTGCTGCCCAAGAAGAAGGAGATATACGGACATGAGATATTCAAGAGCCGCAATCTGACATTTGAACCCAGTGCCAATCTGGCTACTCCCCAAAATTACCGTCTGGGTCCCGGTGATGAGGTCATCATAGACATCTGGGGCGCATCACAGAACTCCATCCGCGAGGTCATTTCACCTGACGGGAACATCATCGTAGAGGACTTGGGCCCCGTTTATCTGAACGGAAAGACAATACAGGAGGCCGATGCCTACATCAAAAAGGTGTTCAGTCAGATCTATTCGGGACTTGACGGAGACAACTCAAACTCAAGCATCAAGGTTTCACTGGGCCAGAACCGTTCGGTACTGGTCAATGTGATGGGTGACGTTGAGAATCCCGGAACATATCAGGTGTCATCATTCGCAACCGTATTCAATGCCATCTACATGGCCGGCGGCGTGAATGACCTTGGTTCACTCAGAGAGATAAAACTCTACCATGATAATGAAGAGGTGGCCAAGATAGACATGTATGACTACATCCGTAACGGAAAGGTGCAGGATGACATACGTCTCAATGACAATGACGTTATCATAGTATCTCCCCATACGCTTCTGGTTAACATTGACGGTAGCGTACGCCGCCCCATGCTGTATGAGATGACCCCCGATGAGTCTCTGGCAGACCTTATTGATTATGCAGGCGGCCTGCAGTCAAATGCATACAAGAAGGACGTCAGGGTAGTCCGCATGGGCGATTTCCAGCGCCAGATATTCACCGTTGCCAAGGAGCAGCAGTCAGGTTTCAAACTGATGGACGGTGATTCCATCTATGTTGACTCAATACAGGTTTCATTCGGTAACATGGCCGAGATACGTGGTGCCGTATACCGTCCGGGCCAGTTCCAGATTGACGGTGACATCACCACAGTAAAGGGGCTTATTGAGGCTGCCGGCGGACTCAAGGAGGATGCATTCCCCTCAAGAGCTCTGTTGAGCCGTACAAATCCGGACAAGACCCTTACCAACCTGGCCGTTGACATAAAGGGCCTGATGGATGGATCTGCACAGGATGAGGCATTGCGCAACAACGACGTACTGTTTGTTCCCAGTCTGTTTGACGTAGGTGAGGTAAAGACATTCAGCGTATACGGTGAGGTCCTGTTCCCCGGTGACTACCGTTATGCCGACAATACAAGCATTGAGGATCTGATTCTGCAGGCCGGCGGTCTTAAGGAAGATGCGTCACTGACCAAGGTTGACGTGGTACGCCGTAACCGTGACAAGGAGGCAACAGAGAAGAGCCAGTCAATTGCCGAGACATTCTCATTCAGCATCAACGAGGACCTTTCAATCAAGGACAATGACTTCCGTCTGGAGCCTTATGATGAGGTTTACATACGTCGCAGCCCGGGTTACTCGGTTAACCGCCGTGTAATCGTGGAGGGTGAGGTTACATTCCCCGGTTATTACTCACTTGCAACCAACAACGAGCGCTTGAGCGACATCATGGAGAGAGTGGGACAGTTCAGTTCAGAGGCCTATCCCGAGGGTGCGCGTCTGGAACGTAAGATGACTGACGATGAGAGGGCACGTATGCATGACATAGCCGAGATTCTGGCCGGTAATGACTCCATAGCACTTGCCAAGGCTGTTGACAAACTCATTAATATGACAACCTTTAACGTAGGTATCAATCTTAAGGAGGCTGTCGAAAAGCCGGGAGGCGCCGCCGATATCGTTCTGCGTGACGGTGACCGTATCATCGTTCCGGTATTCACCAACACCGTAAAGATTAACGGTGAGGTGATGTTCTCAAACACCACACCTTATGTAAAGGGTAAGAGCCTGAAGTACTACATAGAGAAGGCCGGCGGTTATTCACAGCGAGCCAAAAAGAGCAAGGCATACGTGGTTTACATGAACGGATCAGTGGCCAAGGCCAAGAAACGTTCCAGCAAACTGGTACAGCCCGGTTGCGAGATTGTGGTTCCCGCACGTGCCGATCGTGAAGGACTCTCAACGACTGAGATTCTCAGCTTAGGTTCAACATCAGCATCATTGGCAACGGTTGTACTTGCTCTCATGAGCCTTTTGAAATAAAAAACAGATCATCATGGAAGCAGACAACAATAACTTAGAGAAGATCAGAGTCACAGTGATTGACCTGGAAAAACTGGTCAGAAAACTGTTTCAGAAGAAGATGATGATTATCATCGCCTGCGTTGCGACTGCAGTCATATCATCAATTCTGATAGTCTGTGTCCCCAGAGGATACAACAGCCAGGTGATGCTTGCCCCCGAGGATGACAGTTCCAGCGGAAGCACATTGAGCGACATAGCATCATCGTTCGGTTTTGATTTCGGCGCCATGAGATCATCGGATGCCATATATCCCTTGCTCTATCCGGACCTTTTTAACTCAAACGATTTCGTGGTAGGACTCCTTAAGACAAGAGTGGAGACCCTTGACGGAAGCATAGACACCACATATCTGGAGTATCTGATGCATCATCAGAAATCGGCCCCATGGTCAGCGGTGTTCAATAAAATGAAGGGGCTGATCAAGCCCAAACCCCGCAAGACGGATCTGGCCCGCACCAATAAAGAGGGCATAGATCCCTTCATGCTGACATACAAGGAGTTCATGATTGTCAAGAAGGTCAAGGAGAACATCAAGTGCACGGTTGACAAGAAGACCAACGTCATCACTATCAACGTTACGGACCAGGATCCGCTGATCTGTGCAACCATGGCCGATTCGGCATGCGCCCGTCTGCAGGCCTTCATCACACAGTACAGGACCAGCAAGGCCCGCAAGGATTTTGAATACTACTCAGAACTTTTAGATGAGGCCAAGTTGGATTACAGACGTTCCGCAAAGGAGTACAGTGACTATTGCGATTCGCACAAGGGCATGGTACTTCAGGCCGATATCTCCAAGAGAGATGAACTGGAGAGTGAGATGAACGCCAATTACAACACACTGACTGCACTGAATGCACAGATTCAGACAGCCAAGGCCAGAATACAGGAGAAGACCCCCGCGTTCACCATGCTGCAGAACGCATCGGTTCCCGTCAAGGCATCCACTCCCAAGAGGATGATATTCGTGTTCTGCATGACACTGCTGGCTTTCGTAATAAGCACACTGATCGCTGTCAAAAAGATACTGGCTGAAGAATAATGTCAAGCTCAGCTGCCAAAATAGCAAACAATACTATTTTATTATGGGGCCGGATGCTGGTCATTACCATAATAAACCTTTATGCGCTGAGAATTCTTATAAATGCCTTGGGTGACGATGATTACGGCCTGTATAATGCGGTCGCGGGTATCGTCACAATGTTTATGTCTGTCTGCACTGTCCTTTCATTGTCAACACAGCGTTTCTACTCATATGAATCTGGCCGCAAAAACGATTCCCGTCTCAATGAGATATTCTCCAAGAGCCTGAACCTGAATGTGGTCCTTGCACTGGCCATTATCCTTCTGCTTGAGACCGTAGGTTTGTGGTATTTAGGGAACGGTCTGAAGGTTGATGCTGACAGGTTGGAGGCAGCCCGATGGGTATACCAGTTTGCTGTCTTTTCAATGGTCTGCATGCTTCTGCAGATTCCCTACATGGCTGCCGTGATGGCTCATGAAGACATGGGAATTTACACCATAATTACTACTGCGGAGTGTCTTTTGAAACTGGTTGTAATTTTCCTGATAGGATGCGGAGGCATTGACAGGATGATATTTTACGGCGGCGGTATGTTTGTTGTGGTATTCCTGACATTCCTTTCATATGCACTGGTGGCAGGCCGCAGATACAACGAATGCCGATATCACATACAGAAGGACCGTACCCTCTACAGGGAACTGCTTACCTTCTCGGGATGGACATTCTACGGATCGGCTGCAGGCGTTGTCATGATACAGGGCAACACGCTGCTGCTGAACCGGTTCTTCAAACCCTTTATCAATGCTGCATTTGCTGTGGCCGTTCAGATACAGAACGCCTTTGTCCAGTTGTGCAACAGCGTTGTCCTGGCCATAAGGCCGGCAATGATCCGTTCCTATGCGGTTCAGGACCATGACGGACTGAACCTGCTCTTCTCTTTCAGCAACAAGACGCTTTTCTTCATTGTATCTGTTGTGGGAATTCCCCTGATAGTGGAGATGCCCCTGATAATGGATGTATGGCTTGTGGAAACAACCCCTGAAAAGATACTGTTTGCCCGTCTGATGATAGGATATGTTGCGGTGATTGCCATGCAGAACCCTATAACAATCATTATGCAGGCCTCAGGCAATATCCGGATGTATCATCTTCTGGCAGAAACCGTAATGCTCATGTGTCTTCCTGTATCATGGGTTCTGTTCCGTATGGGAATGCCCGCATATACCGTTCTGATTTCAATGATATCGGTCTGCATAGTCGCCCATATGACGCGTCTTTACTGTCTCAAGAGAAACTACAGGTATTTCTCAATCTCTGATTACCTGCTCAAGTTCCTGGTTCCGTTTATCCTGTTCACACTGGTTTCTTTTGCAGCAGCATTCCTGCTTCACCGGGTAATAGGATCAGCGGCCGTACGTTTTGTGGCAGTGCTGGCCATTCCGCTTCTGATACTCTCTGCATTCGTCTATCTGGGTGGACTGACTGCAGCAGAGAAGGCATATGTGAATAAGCTGATTTCAAAAATCCTGAAACCCAAGAGATGAAACCTACATTGGCCGATAACATACTGATTGTGTTGTATTTTCTGCTGTGGGTGGTGACATTCATCCTCTATCACAGGAAATACCGGAATCTGGATGGCGGTAGCGTCATTATCGGCTCCTATTTCTGTTATGCTTTCTTCTCTATACTGACACTGAACAATCCCATCACCTTATGGGACTACTATGACTATCATCACCTGACGGTGTTCCCGTTCATCTATCTGTTTGTCATGCTGATAATTGCATTGTCGCCTGCAATCAGATTCCATAACAATCCCGCCAGTCAGATAGAGGCTCCCAGTTCCTTTATCCTGCATGTGCTCTCTGTAATCATCATACTGTCGGCTCTGCTGCTGTTCCCTAATATCATAGCGAATCTGGGAGACGGTCTGGTTAAACTGATCACTGATACCGATGCCGGAAAGGATGCATATGAGGAACAGCTCAAGAATGCAGCCGATTCGGGAAGCGGGATAGCCAATATCCCCGCCATCATATTCAATTCACTGTCCGAGATTACCATATTCCTTTTCTTCTATTTCCTGACCCTGAAAAGAAAGAATGTATGGCTTGTGGGCGGACTTGGATTTGCAATTGTAGTGGCTGTGCTGCAGCCCATCATGGCCGGTCAGAGAAGTCTTGTGATCTATACCGTACTGACGGTGATACTGGGCTATTTCTTCTTCAAGCAGTTCTTCTCGGACATTCTGAGGAAAGTAATGCGTTACGTGGGCATCGTTGCCTTAGCCCTGACTATGGTGCCGGTAATTGCCATTACCGTGAGCCGATTCTCACAGTACCGTCAGTCGACAGTAACTGACTATGTGAACTGGTATATAGGACAGGGAAACATCTACTTCAACAACTATGCTTTGGATGACAACGGCATCCGATACGGTGACCGTACGCTGAATCTGGTAAAGCGCGTAATCAGTTCAAACGCATCCGATAACTTTGTGGATAGACGTGACACGTTCAGTAATCTGTATGTGAACGATGATATTTTCACTACGTTCGTAGGTGATTTTGCGATTGACTACGGACCGGTACTGGCTTTTCTGATTTTTGTGGTATTCAATTCGTGGGTACTGTTCAAAACCAGAGTGCAGGACAACAGAATTAAGATACAACAGGCCATTCTGCTCTATTTCACCATGTGCGTGTGCATGCAGGGGGGAATGACACTGTTCACATTTGCCGATACGGCGAATCTGAAAATGTTCTGTATGTTTGCTTTGTACGCATATCTGGTGTTGTATGATATCATACTGGAGAAGTTCCCCCGGCAAATTGAGTATGTAAGGCATACAGGCAAGCCGTTACCCAAAAAGAGAATCATTGTGAAATAGCCTATGAAGAGGATAATGCTTGTTTTCGGTACCCGCCCTGAGGCCATCAAAATGTGTCCTCTGGTCAAGGAGTTTCAGAAATATCCGCAGGATTTTGAAACTGTGGTATGCGTAACCGGTCAACACCGGGAGATGCTGGATCAGGTGCTGGAGATTTTTGAAGTGACTCCTGATTATGACCTGAATATCATGAAGCAGGGACAGGATCTGTACGATGTTACATCCCGCGTGCTCCTGGGTATGCGTGACGTATTCACGGAATGCAGGCCGGACATTGTCCTGGTTCATGGCGATACCACCACATCAATGGCTGCCGCAATGGCCGCTTTCTATCAGCAGATACCTGTAGGTCATGTGGAGGCCGGACTCAGGACACATAACATGCTCAGCCCGTGGCCCGAGGAGATGAACCGCCAGGTGACAGGCCGTATTGCCGACTATAATTTCAGTCCCACAGCCCTGAGTGAACAGAATCTCAAGGATGAGAATGCGCACGGAAGGATATTCGTAACCGGTAACACCGTGATAGATGCCCTCCATATGGTGGTGCGTAAACTCAAGTCCGATGAGGCTCTTGCCATGGAGCAGGTGAATGTACTGCAGAAAGCCGGCTATGATCCCAGGAGACTTGACGGAGGCCGTAAAATGGTTCTCATCACAGGACACCGCAGGGAGAACTTCGGTGACGGATTCATCAGTATGGTTACGGCAATGAAGGATCTCAGTGAAAAGTATCCGGATGTGGATTTTGTCTATCCCATGCATCTGAATCCCAATGTCAGAAAGCCCATTCATCAGGTTTTCGGCCATGATCTGACCGTGTACGGCAATTTCTTCTTCATAGAGCCTCTTCAGTATCTGGAGTTCGTATATCTGATGGAGAAGAGTTATTTGTTGCTCACCGACAGCGGAGGCATTCAGGAGGAGGCTCCCGGACTTGGAAAACCGGTTCTTGTGATGCGTAACACCACAGAGCGGCCCGAGGCACTCTCTGCCGGAACGGTCAAACTGGTGGGAACCGACCATGACCTTATTGTAAATGAGGTGAGCAGACTGATTGAGGACAAGGAGTATTATGACAGTATGTCCAAGGCCCAGAACCCGTACGGCGACGGTCTGGCATGTCAAAGAATAGTAAATGCTTTAAGGTAACAGCATATCGGTATGAAAGCCAGAGTAATTGCATTATATCTTCCCCAATTCCATCCCATACCGGAGAATGACCTCTGGTGGGGACCCGGATTCACCGAATGGACAAACGTAGCCAAGGCCAAGCCGTTGTTCCGCGGCCATATCCAGCCCAGGATTCCGGCCGATCTGGGATTCTATGACCTGCGTCTGCCTGAGACCCGTGAGCAGCAGGCTCAACTGGCACGCCAGGCAGGAATAGAGGGTTTCTGCTATTACCATTACTGGTTCGGCAACGGAAAACAGTTGCTGGAACGTCCGTTCAATGAGGTGCTTGAAAGCGGAAAGCCTGATTTTCCTTTCTGCCTGTGCTGGGCTAACCATGACTGGACAAATAAGACCTGGACCAGTAAGGGCACTCTCAAGAAGGACAATATGATGATACAGATGGAATACTCCATGGATGATCATCGGAACCATTTCATGTCATTGCTTCCTGCTTTCAGGGACAAACGCTACATTACGGTAGACGGAAAGCCCATGTTCGTGATTTACAATTCAGTTTCTTTCCCGCAGGTAAGAGAGTTCATCAACCTCTGGCAGGATCTGGCGCATCAGAACGGCCTGCCCGGCATATATTTTGTCGGAGGATCGGCATCAACATACGCTTTCCGTAAGAATGAAGAGGGCAAACGTGTAGCATCGATACCAGATCTTAAGAGCAGTGCCGATGTGTACAACTCTGTGCTTGACATGGGTTTTGACGCGGTCAACTCTTTCGGAAAGCGCCGCGGTGAGATGCTTGAGGAGGGCCGGATCAAGAATATCGTGCGGATAGCCTTGCAGAAATGCGGCATTCCCGTAAGCAAGAAATACGATTACTTAAAGACGGTAAGCGGCTATTTCGCTCCTGAGGATACTTGGGAAAACGTTTTTCCCACCATACTGCCGCAGTGGGACCGCACTCCCAGAGCGGGATCGGCCGAAGGTATGTATGTTAACGCTACACCTGAGAATTTTCGCAAGCACGTGCTCAACGCCCTTGATCTGGTCAAGAACAAGGAAGAGCAGCACCGTATAATTTTCCTCAAATCGTGGAACGAGTGGGGCGAGGGCAATTATGTTGAACCTGATCAGACATGGGGTCACGGATTTCTGGATGTATTGTCTGAAACGATAAAATAAACCATCCCTGATGAAAGAGATAGTATTCATACTCAGTTCCCTGAATGATCCTCACTACCGCAAGCGTGTGGAGGAGTTCATGGACCATGGCTATGAAGTTACCGTCTACGGTTTCAAGAGGGAGGGGCGTGAACTGCCGCCTTCACGCTATAATCCGATCGTTTTGGGTGAGATACAGAACCGCAGTTTCAGTTCAAGGATAGGAATACTCAACTCAAGTATCAGGTCCATATCGGCCCAGTGCAGGGGAAAGATATGTTTCTACAGCAGTCTGGATATAGTCTTTTTTGCATCACTGCATATCAGAGCCCCATATATTTATGAGGTCTGCGACCTGACTGAACTTACAATAGACAATGGAGTTGCAAGAGGAATCCTTACGGCGCTCAACAGGCGTTACATCCGCAAATCCATAACGACAATCATAACTTCCGAGGGCTTTGCACAGCATTTTTCCGGTATTGATCAGGGTAAGTTCTCACTTATTCCAAACAAAGTGAGTCCGGACATTCCCGCTTTTACTGCAGAAAGGAAGACCATTGACAAGGATGTAATCAGAATAGGTTTTGCAGGAGTGATAAGGTTTGAAACGATCTATCATTTTGTCAAGGCGGCATCCGAATTCGGCCGTAACATAGAAGTTCATCTGTTTGGCATATACAGAGATACTGACAAATGGTCTGTAAAGATCCGTGAACTGGAAAAGGAGTCGGAAAATGTGATTTATCACGGGCCTTTTTCAAATCCGGACGGACTTCCCGCCATTTATTCGGGAATTGATATGGTGTTATGTACATATTCACCTACTTTTGGAGTGAAGTATGCCGAGCCCAACAAACTGTATGAGGCCATTTATTTCAGATGCCCTATCATTGTCAGCGAAAACGTCTTTCTTGGCGACAAGGTGAGAAGGCTGAACGTGGGCTATGTGATAAATGCCATGGACGAGGAGGTTATCAAATCGTTCCTGGCCGGTTTGAATGAGGCTGAATATAATCAGAAGGTCATGGCCTGTGAGAGTATTCCGCAAAGGGACTGCCTGAATATCAACGAAGAATTCTTTAGCGTACTTGAAACAAAACTGAGGATTTATGGTAACAAATAGACTGCACGAAATATATCATGTCTTTGAAGAACTTGTAGCAAAAGTGTTCGGTGAGAACGCCCGCTACAGGCTGATATATTTTTTGCGGACCGGTAAATACCTGAATCTTGACAATCCCCGAGATTGGAACGAGAAGATGTTCTGGCTCTCACGATATTGGCGTAACCCGTTGCTGTCGGTATGTTCCGATAAGTATGCGGTAAGACAGTATCTGGCCGATAAGGGGTGCCAGGATATCCTGAATGAGCAATACGGGGTCTATGACTCGGCAGCCGATATTGACTTTGACAAACTTCCGTCAAAGTTTGTACTCAAATGCAATCATGGGTCCAGAATGAACATCATTGTCGAGGACAAGTCTGCACTTGATATACCTGAAACGGTAAGAACTTTGGACAAATGGTTGGGATTCCAGTATGGCAGGGGTACAGAATGGCAGTATCGGAGTATCAGACCCAGAATACTGGCCGAGAAGTATCTGGAGAGTTCTGACGGCAGAATGACAGAATACCAGATATTCTGTTTTAACGGGAAACCCATGTTCTTTCTGGTAAGGAATGATTTGCGCAAGAGTTCCGTCGACAGACAGTCTGACGAATATGCCGTCTCATATACCATTGACTGGCAGCGCGTTTATATGAGAAAGGGTGAGGAGAAGTTCGGTCTTGATATTCCTAAACCGCACAATTATGAGAAGATGATTGAATATGCCCGTCGTCTGTCTGAGGATTTTCCCCAGGTCAGGGTTGATTATTACGAGATTGATGACAGGCTTGTTTTTGGAGAACTGACATTTTCTTCACACGGCGGAATCCAGTCCAATTACAAAAAAGAATATATCAGGACTCTTGGAGATGAGTTGAAGCTTCCTTCCAAGTACAACGGTTGATATTGTTTTTTTTACTACTTTTATAGCCGTTTTGTTAAGACAAGTGTTTGATGACTGACGGCCTGGTTTCCATTATAACCACTCTATATAACTCCGGTAACTTTATTGCAAAGACAATAGAGTCTGTTATGGCGCAGACCTATTCCAATTGGGAGATGGTCATAACAGATGACTGTTCGACGGATAACGGCTGTGAGATAGTGGAGTCATATGCCGCTAAAGACCCCAGAATCAAATTGTTCAGACTTAATGAAAACGGCGGTCCCGGCGTGGCCCGTAATAATTCCATAGCAAATTCCCAGGGACAGTACATCGCATTTCTGGACAGCGATGACACATGGATGCCTGACAAACTTGAGAAACAGCTTGCCCTGATGGCCGATAAGGGTTGCGGAGTAGTATACTCAAGCTATCTGATCTGTGACGGAGATGACAATGTGACCGGTATGGTCAAATGCAAGGCCAGAACACGCTATTGGAGGGAGGTCTGTGACAACTCGATTGGTTTCCTCACCATGATGTTTGACCGTAAGATAGTAGGCGACGCAATGTTGCCCACAATCCGTAAACGTCAGGACTGGGGCCTTAACATAGAACTCCTGAGACGTTGCAGAGTGGCATACGGTGTCAAGAAGCCTTTGGCTGTATACAGGATCAGGAAAGGTTCCGTTTCAAGAGACAAGCTCCCGCTTGTAAAATACAATATTTCAATATACAGACAGATACTGGGCTATTCGGCAGTCCGTGCAGTATTGATGTTCACATTCATATTCATGCCGTTCTACATCGGCAAGAAGGTGCTCAATTTCTTTAAGACAATATGCGTCAACAAGCATCTCAAGGTTTAACTTCTGCCCGTTTTCTGTCTATTATCTGTGTTGGTTTACTACTATTACTAATTTAAATAACAAGATGAAGAAAGTATTATTTACAGTTGCTCTGGCCCTCGTAGCAGCAGGTGTCAGCGCACAGGAGCCTGAGTTCCGTATGCCTATGGGCGGCGGTTTCGGCGGTTTTGGCGGCTTCGGCGGTTTCGGCGGCGGCCAGCAGGTTGACGTAAAGTTTGACGAGTATGTAGCTGCTCCCGAAGGTTTTGACCAGGAGCGTGCAGGCATCGAGCGCGGTACCGTTCAGCTTATTGAGTATAAGTCTGAGTCAGTAGGTACTGTACGTAAGGCCAACGTATATCTTCCTCCCAAGTATGATCCCAAGAAGAAGTACAGCGTTCTCTACCTGCTCCACGGTATCGGTGGTGACGAGTGGGAATGGATGAATGACGGTGGTGTACCCAATATCATCATGGATAACCTCTATGCTGACGGCAAGGTAGCCGACATGATCGTTGTTATGCCTAACGGACGTGCTGCTGAGAAAGACTCACGTGCCGGCGGTATGGCTTCATCAGCTGCTTTCGGTGTATTTGACAAGGACCTCATCGGTAGCCTTATGCCTTACATCAACAGCCACTTCAGCACATACACTGACAAGATGCACACTGCCATTGCAGGTCTGTCAATGGGTGGCGGCCAGTCTCTGAACTTCGGCCTTGCCAACATGGACAAGTTCGCTTATGTAGGCGGTTTCTCATCAGCTCCCAACACCATGCGTGCCGCTCAGCTCATTCCTGACGTTGAGAAGGTAAAGCAGGAGAACAAACTGCTCTGGATGGTTTGCGGTGGTGCCGACGGTCTGATTGGCAACAGCACACAGCTTAAGGCTTTCTGCGACGAGAACGGAATTCCCTGCACCCTTATCAATTATCCCAATGAGGGTCACAACTTCACAGTTTGGAAGTACGGCCTCTACAACTTTGCACAGTTGATCTTCAAATAATCAGATTACATTCTGAGCATCTTTAAGAAGTCACGTTCCGTTCGGAGCGTGGCTTCTTCTTTTCCCTTTACGGTTTGGGTCTCGGGGAAGAGAAGCATGGTTGAGAAATCACTCTCAGGCATATGGATACGCTCATATAGGTGGCGGAACGAACGTCCGGCGTGTGTCTCGCTGTCGCGCGGTCCGACTATCATCAGCAGGTGGTCCTCCTTGAGTCCGCTTATTACCCAGTGCATATCGGCCGTCTCACTGACCTCATTGTATGATACGCGGCCGCTTGAGAAGTTGAGTCCGGTACCGCGTACGGCCGATATCGGCTGATCCTTACCGTAGAATTCGGTAGCACAGCCTATGGCCATGGTGATGCGGTATATGCTTTCCATACATTTCTCAAATGCCTCATCCTGAATAACGGGGCCGGGAACCAGAACCACTATGCGTCTGATGGTGTTTATGGGAGTTACAAAACGCTGCAGAACTATCTGACCGTTGAAACCGTCATTCAGCGGGCTGATGATATTGTCCAGGTAGGGCAGGTTAATGCTGTGACGCAACGGCAGTCCCATCAGCATGCGGTCTGCGCTGAATTCATTGGATGCGTGCAGTATACTGTCTATGATGTTGTTGCCCAGACGGTTGTGCGCAATGAAGGGGACATCGGCCGATGCCGCTATCCTGGAGGCCTCTTCCAATCGGCCCTTGCCGTCCTGCATGTATTTGGGCGCATGTTCACCGTTGATGGTCACATACAGACCTACCAGTTCCGGGCTGTTCTTGTCATAAAGTGTTATGGCGGTGTCCATCAGCGCCTGGAGGGTGTTGGAACCGGTAAGCATGACCATCAGACGTGACTCCGATTCGTTGTCTGACTGCTCGTCCTGGTGCAGGGCATTGGCCGCATCCTCAGTTATGATATTGCTCAGTATGCATGAGAACAGCACAATCAGTACCGTGGCGCTCAGGGTGGTGTTGTCCATCAGCCCTCCGTCATAAGCTCCCATTGCTATGGCCAGAGCTCCGGCGGCATGTGATGCGCTCAGACCGAATATGACGCGGCGGTCATTGCGGACAAGGCAGTTGGCTTTCTGGACAATCAGAGCTGCAAGCCATTTGCCGAACGTACCTACAAAGAACAGAACCGCAAATGCGGTCAGGAACAGCCAGTTGCCGGTCATGCGTGTAAGGTCAATCAGAAGTCCGGTATTTAGCAGGAACATTGGAACAAACAGAGTGTTGCCCACAAAATCCAGACGGTTCATCAGCGGCGAAGACTTGGGTATGTAGCGGTTCAGCACAATACCTGCCAGGAATGCACCTACAATTGAATCCAGCCCTATGAACTGAGCCAGTCCGCAACTGAGTGCAAGCAGAATCATCACGAACAGGAAGTGCGAGAAACTGTTTGTCACCTTATGGAAGAAACCGCGGGCCAGACGGGGATAAATCAGTATTACAGCCGATATATATACTGCAATCTTGAGGATGAACCACAGCGGATTGAATTCAGCATCGCCGTGGGTGGACATCATCACCGCATAGACTATCAGAGCCAGTAGAATGGCAACCAGGGCACCCGCAACTGATATGGTCACGCTCTTGCGTCGGGCCAGTCCGTATCGGCTTATGATAGGATATGATATAAGGGTGTGTGAACCCATGATACATGCCAGTATGGCCGATGTCCGGGCGGGCAACTTAAGCAGCCAGACGCATGAGAAATAGCACAACGCCCATGGAACGGCAAAGGTGAGAATGCCAAAGATAATGCCCCACACCTTGTTGCGTTTCATCTCCTCCAGGTCAATGCCCAGTCCGGCAAAGAACATGATGAAGAGCAGTCCCATGCGGCTGAAGAACTGAATCTCGGGCGTGACCTGCAGAATGTTCAGCACTCCGGGGCCGATGAGCACACCAGTAACGATCAGGCCTGCAATCTGAGGAAATCTGAGCCTCTTGCAGAGTATAGGCACAAACAAAACCAGCGTCAGGACCACAAAACAGATCCAGATGCTGTCAGTCATAGGGAACAGTTGTTGATAACTCATTTTTGGTTATTACGCTACGAAGATAATTATAATTCCCTGATTTTGTAATTTCGCGTTATAAAAGATTGCATATGATAGACTACCAGAAGGAACTCAATCCAAGCCAGTGTGACGCCGTCCTTTATACCGAGGGCGACAGCATGGTAATAGCCGGTGCGGGTTCCGGAAAAACACGTGTACTCACGTACAAGATTGCCCATCTGCTTGAGGAGGGAGTTGACCCCTGGTCCATACTGGCGCTCACCTTTACCAACAAGGCGGCAGGAGAGATGAAACAGCGCATAGCAGCGCGAGTGGGAGAGAACCGTGCCCGTTATCTCTGGATGGGTACTTTCCACAGCATTTTCAGCAGGATTCTGCGCTCTGAGGCTGCGCTTATCGGTTATACATCCAACTTTACCATCTATGACCAGACTGATAGTCATAATCTGATAAAGTCCATTATTCGTGAGATGCAGCTTGACGACAAAAAATACAAGCCAAATGTAGTCCAGAATCGAATCTCAAATGCTAAGAACCGGCTAATGACTGCATCAGGCTATTTGCAGAATGCGGATATTTTTAAGGTAGATAGGTATAATGAACTATCTATGATTGGCAAAATTTACGAGCGCTATGAGCAGCGCTGCCGTCAGTCTAATGCGATGGATTTTGATGACCTACTGCTTAATACTTTTTTCCTGTTTCGTGACAATCCGGATGTCTTGAAGCATTATGGAACTACTTTTAAGTATATTCTTGTCGATGAGTATCAGGATACCAACTATGCTCAACATTGTATTGTTTGGCAACTGACACGTCATGGAGCAAAGGTTTGTGCTGTGGGAGATGACGCTCAAAGCATCTACTCATTTCGTGGCGCAAACCTGGACAATATGCTAAAGTTCTCTAAGTTATATCCTGATTCCAAACTGTTCAAGTTGGAACAGAACTACCGCTCAACGCAGACCATAGTTGAGGCGGCCGGTAGTCTTATTTGTAAAAACCATGCTCAAATACCCAAAAATGTTTTTTCAGAAAATGAGCAGGGAGAACTGATTAAGGTTAAGTGTGCGTCTACAGATTATGAGGAAAGCAAAATTGTAGTGAATCGTATGCTTGATTTACATACATTCAAGGATGTTCCATGGAGCGAAATGGCTATTCTATATCGCACTAATGCACAATCACGGCCTTTTGAGAAAGAATTTTTAGACCGAGGACTACCATACAAAATATACGGAGGAATTTCTTTTTACCAACGTAAGGAGGTTAAGGATGCTTTGGCATATTTTAGAATGAGTGTAAACCCTAATGATGAAGAAGCACTCAAGCGCATCATAAACTATCCTCCTCGGAAATTAGGTGAAAAGACGGTAGAAACTATAGTTTCTTGTGCATCAAATAATGAAGTTAGTCTATGGAGCGTAATTAGTAATCCATCTGCATATTCGTTAGAAGTGAACTCTGGAACTGCTGCGAGGTTGTCCGGCTTTAAGAGTATGATTGATGGTTTTATTGCAGATTCTACTATTTCTTCGGCAGAACAACTTGCTTCAAGAATTCTTGAGGAAAGTGGTATGATGCAAGATCTTAAATCAGATAATACAGTTGAGGGCGAAAGTCGGTTGCAAAATATAGAAGAGCTAATCAATGATATTACTGATTTTTGCAGAATTAGGATAGAAGAAGGTAATGAAGCCATTTTTATGAGGGATTATCTTAATGTGGTTTCACTCAAAACAGATCAAGATAATGAAACTAAGGAAGATGTAGATAAAGTCACTTTGATGACAGTACATGCTGCAAAGGGGTTAGAGTACGATGCGGTGTTTATTGTAGGACTTGAAGAGAATCTGTTTCCGAGTGAGATGAGCAGTGAAGAGCGTCAGATTGAAGAGGAACGGCGCTTGTTTTATGTGGCTATGACACGCGCTAGAAAATACTTAACACTTCTATACGCTAATACAAGATTAAAATTTGGTTCACCAGAATACCATTATCCTAGTCGTTTCTTGAAAGATATTGATCCAAAGTACCTGGATAAACCTGTAGAGTATAATAGAGCATCCTGGAACAGCCGTCCATCGATGTTTGCTGATGAGGATTCCAAACCGGTATTCCAGCGTCGTGAGTATTCATCGGCACCGACATTCCAATCCAAGAAGAAGCTCGAAACTGAGCAGCCGGTACGCAAACCATGGCAACAAGGCAAGTTCCAAAAGGTTACGGAGAACATGCTAAAGGATACTGCGCCCGCCCAGTCATCGGCCCTGAAGGTGGGTAGCGTAATTGAGCATGAGCGGTTTGGTATCGGAAGCGTATTGGAAGTTGAGGGTTCGGGAGGTGATACAAAAGCGCGAATCAAGTTCCTCAATGTGGGCGAGAAGACGCTGCTGCTTAAATTTGCACGCTACAAAATCCTTAAATAAATACTTTTATGAGAATTACAAGAGTCCTTTTTGCATTTATCCTTGCTTGTGTTATTACATCCTGCGGCAGTCTGCGCCGTGTAGAATCTGAGAACGGTCATGAGTACGTTGACCTGGGCCTGAGTGTCAGGTGGGCGACAATGAATGTTGGTGCCCAGGCGCCTCAGGAATCGGGAGAGTATTATGCCTGGGGTGAACTGGAACCCAAGGAAGTCTATGAATGGGTGACATACAGTTTCCGCACAGCCGGAGACACCGTGTATGATGTACAGCTATCCAAGTACAACACAAAAAAGAATCACGGAACGGTTGACAATAACACCAGACTCCTTAAGGCCGATGACGTTGCAAACGTTAAGTGGGGAGGAGGTTGGCGTTATCCTACAATAGCCGAGATTGAAGAACTGATGGATGAGAACAACTGCACCTGGACCTGGACGACAATGAAAGGAGTGGACGGCTATAAGGTCCAGAGCAGGAAGAAAGGTTATAAACGCCGTTATATATTCATTCCTGCGGCAGGTGCACGTTCCGGTTCCGGATTTGATGAGAAAGAGCTGGGAGGCCTGTACTGGTCAGGTTCGCTGATAGAGGCCTTTTATGCCTGCATAATCTCTTTCACGCCCGATGCAATCAGTGCATACAGTGCATCGGAGCGTTTCATGGGCCTGCCGGTCCGTCCGGTCTGCCCCAAGTATTAGTCTATTTGAACTTGCACTTGTATTCCTTGTGGAATGTCTTTGAGGTGTAGGTGGCAACAATGCCTGCGCCGCCCTTTATATTGTGAATTATGGTTACAGGTTCTGAAAGGAATGATAAATCATCGGCATCTATGTAATCATTTACTGATTTGTGGTAATAGTAGTAGGCATCTGAGAGAACGTACAGTTTAACGGTGACCGAATAGACTATCTCATCCTTTATCTTGTCGGCAATCGAGTAGGGGCTGGTACTCTCTAAATAACCTTGGTCGCTGTTAGTTAAGATATAGGCTAAGGTATCCGGTTTTTCCATCATGATGTCGAAACTGAACTTGTTCCCGTCTTTGATGTGAAGGTCATCAAACATGAATTCTGTAGTACCCCATTCAAACTGGCTGTCAGCCTCGGTCTCTTCAAGAACGGCGGTGGCACCATCGGTCTGGCCCAGCAGTATCTTGGTCTCAGAAGGTATCTTGAAATGCAGAACGTTCTGAAGAGTGTCATATTGTCCTGTCAAATCATTATATTGGTAATAGGTTACGGAGGGCTCGATGGAAAGCAGGTAGAAGTCCTTTTTGTTGTCGATGCCCTGAATCTCAAGTTCAGTCACCCATACCGAGTCAACCTTTGAGTCATCAAAGCCTAATACAAAATCATCAAACAACTCGCTCATGGTCTGTGTGGGGACATACTCCTTACGGTAATCGGAAAACAGACAGTTCTGGGCATGGGGAACTGTGTCGGTGGCATGTATTGTTCCGAACTGGGGATGGGATGCTCGTATTGATAAGATGTCACCGTCCTTGATTGTTCTGCCGTCTGAAAAACCATAAAGAGTGTCTACATATGCAGCCTGGCGTGTCACGCCGTTAATGTCAACGTCGATTGTGACATCATCTTTCAGGGTTGTGCCGGTGTAACGTGAGTCCAGGAAGAATGCAGTGTGACTAACCTTGAACACGGGTGTATTACCGGATCTGGTAACGCTGTTAACTACAAGCATACGCTCGCTGTCCGGACCTGTGTACTCTATGTCCTTGGTGCATGCTGCGCAGATTATGACTGCGGCTGCCAATATGATGGTGTTGTACTGTTTCATAACTTTAGAATGATATTGCATAACTGATAGTGGGAAGGATGGGGAACAGAGTGAGCTGACGCAGTTTGCGATCCTCTACTATCTGGTTTCCGTTATAATAGCTCTCAGAGTAAACGTATACAAGGAATGGGTTGCGATGGTTGTATGCGTTGTATACGCTCAGATTCAATGTGCGGCTTACCCTCTCGCTGAATTTGCGATGCCAGTTGAAACTCAGGTCAAGCCTGTGTGTGGGGTTCAGGCGCAGATTGTTGCGGTTTTCATAATAGCCAATAGTGGTGGTGTAGGGGTACAACTCATCCTCATCAGTAACAAGAATTGCTGAATCATAGTACTGGGTATAGATCGTTCCGCAGTTTCCGGTCTCATAGAGCCATGTGGCCGACATGTCGAACCTGTCACTGAACTTGTAACTGCAGGTAATGTCCAACTTGTGGCGGCGGTCATATTTGGCATCAAACGTTCGTCCGGCGTTAAGTGTCATTCCCGGACGGTCAAACTTGCGCTGTGACTTGTTCCAGGTGTATGCAATCCAGCCGTTCAGTCTGCCCACAGAGCGCTGTGCCATGAACTCGATGCCGTAACTCCAGCCCTGGCCAAGGGCAATCTTGTTCTGCCAGTCCGTGTCGCCCGACATATAAGTTGATCCCTCCTTGTACTCAATCAGGTTGTTCATGTGCTTGTAATAACTCTCAAGGGTGAAATCGGCCAGTCCCTCGATGCTGTATGCGGCTCCCAGTGCCCACTGGTGCGAATGCTCCGGCTCGATCTTGTCGGTCACAGGTACCCAAAGGTCCGTGGGAAGGCTGATTACGTTGTTGGAGAGCAGGTGCACATACTGTGTCATATACGCATATCCGGTCTTGAGTGACAGGTCATCGGTAATGAGGAATCGGGCGCTCAGTCTGGGCTCCAGAGAGTTGTAGTAGCGATTGTTGACGCTGAATCCTGCGTATCCGGCTCCCACATTGAACCTTATTATATCGGTAAGTTCAATGTCATCCTCGGCATAAAGCTGGAATTCATGAGCTATTATATCCTTTGAGCCGAATGACTGGTTGAAGCTGTCGCTCCTTACGGAGTCGTTGTCCATGGTCTGTGTGCTGTTTATGCTCAGGCTCATGACATCGGGAGTAAACTTGTGGTGAGTGTAACTGCCGCCGAATCTGATCTCCTGCTTGGCCGATGGTGACCAGTGGAAATCACTGCGGAAAGAGGCGTCGTATATACCTGATTTCATTCTGATTGAAGAATTGGCATCGGTCTTGTTTACCTTGTCCTTCTCCTTGATGGTTATACTCATCCTGTGGCGGTATTGGGTGTAGTTGGCGCTCAGGTCCATAAAGAGCTTGGGACCAATCACATGGTTCCAGCGTATGGCCGAAACGGTGTTTCCCCAGCGCCAGTCAAGTTTAGTCTTTGATTTGTATGCACCTCCTGAACTCTTGTAATTGAAGAATATGTCATCATCACCGCTGTACCAACTTACGTACAGACGGTCGCGGTCATTGAACTTATGGTTCAGTTTTACGTTCAGGTCATAGAAGTAGTAACCCATGCTGTAGTCCTCGTCATAGCCGGCAAAATCAAATTGCTTGTTGAGCCATATGGCCGAATTCAGCAGGATGTCA
>JAFXMB010000115.1 GCA_017530735.1 Bacteroidaceae bacterium
TATGCAATCTTGGCTACAGCCTTGAAAGCAAATGTCTCCTTGAGAGTGAACGATGTGCAGACGGTATCAAAGAGGGCTGAATCGGGCTGTGCCTTGAAGCCGGCCTCGTAGTAGTAGCCCAGACCTGACTGCTTGTATGAAAGAGTTACGGTCAGACCATTGTCCGTGAATACCGGATCGTGATCATTCTGGATGTCATCGACAGTTGACTGAGCCTCGTCAATGGCGTCCTCAATTGCATCACATGAGTTTAAAGCACACACACCTGCAGCCAGTATAAGGCTGAAAAACAGAATCTTTTTCATTTTTCCTTTTTATAAGATTAGTGAATTATTCAAGTTTGCCACCCATAGACAGAACAATCTGCTGCATGGAGGCCTTAACGGCTACCTTGTCCTGGCCTTTGTACTCGGCGGTGTTGTCCTGGGTTACGGTCTTGCCGTCAACTGACCAGAGCTTGGCCTCATCCTTCTCAAGGTCAGCAGTCTGCTCGCGGTAGTACTGGGTTGCAAGTTCCGGAGTCTGGAACGTGTACATCATCTTGGATTCGTTGCACTCGTCTTTCTTGAACTTGGCCAGCCACTCCAGTTTGAACGATACGTAGTCCCATGAGAGCAGAACCTCGTCGCCCTTGTCCTCATATGTGGGGGCTGCAATACCCATCAGAGTCATGTATGAACCCATCAGGCCCTGCACGCCGGCACCGGTTGATCCGCCGTTCTGTCTTGCAAACTCGGCATTGGCTGCGGCCAGTGAGTCGTTGTAACGGTTAAGTTCGTTGGTGGTTGCGTTAAGTTCGTTAACGCCGCGGTCAACCTGAGCCTCGACTGCTTTCTCGGCCGAATTCAGGGCCTTCTCGGTTGCTTTCTCGGTGGTCTTTTCGACAGATTTCTCTACGGCTTTGGTAACACCGCGCTCTGCAGCCCTGACGGCCTTGTCGGTGAGACGGTTAAGTAACTGTGCATTGGAAGGAATTGTGAACAATGCTGCTACAAATAACAGAAGGAATGATTTCTTCATAAGGTGAAAAACAATAGTTAGTAGCGACAAAAGTAGTTATATTTTTTAGCATTTATTTGGTAAAAGGTTTATTTTTGCAAAAACATGACCTACGTATGACCAGAAGGGCGTTTTGCATATTGATTCTGTTTTTAATCGTCTGGCAGTCGGCCAGAGCCCAGGCCTCTTGCTGTGACCGACAGGGTGCCAAACTAGAAAATGTAAGGAAAAATATAAAAGACGGAAGCACCGAGTGGCGCCATACGGTAAACGTGAAAGAGGTCACAAAAGGGTCCGATGGCACTAAGGTAACATCGGTCTCCACATTCCTCAAGGCCAACGGCAAACCCTATTACAAGGGCGATATCATAGAGGAGGTGGTGCTACGTCCCAACAACGATGTCTGGGTCGATATGGAAGCGGTCACAATCAATTACGTGAAAGGACGCTTCGGGCTGAACGCAACGGCCGATGCCGCCCCGTCAATAATTCCGGCCGATATGGCTCCGGGCGATACGCTGCCGCAGGTTTCGGGCAAGGGCAAGGTGAGCCTGCTGACATTCTCGTACCGCATCTGGGACCGCAAGGTGCTGCGATACGAGACCATCTCACTGCCCGCCGGCAAGTTTGACTGCATAGTACTGGAAGAGCATAAGTTAGAGACAGGGCCCGGCCACAACCGAGACGTCCTGAACCACACCTGGTACTGCAAAGGAATAGGTATGGTGCGTCACGACACATACATAAACGGCAAACTGGATACATCTGAGACACTAACCCAAATAAGATGAAACAATATATAGAGCAGAATAAAGAGCGCTTCTTCCAAGAGCTCTTTTCAATCCTGAGAATCCCTTCAATCAGTGCCAAACCCGAGAACAAGCCCGATATGGTGCGCTGCGCCGAGCGTCTTAAGCAACTCCTGCTTGAGGCCGGGGCCGATATGGCCGATGTCCTTCCCACCAGCGGAAATCCGGTAGTGTTTGGCCGCAAGATCATAGACCCTTCATACAAGACCATTCTGGTGTACGGCCACTACGATGTGCAGCCGCCCGAACCTCTGGAGAAATGGAAGACCGACCCCTTTGAGCCGGTAATCCACGACGACGCCATCTGGTGCCGCGGAGCCAACGATGACAAGGGTCAGCTGTTCATGCACATCAAGGCGTTCGAGTTCATGGTACGCACCGGCCAGCTGAAGCATAATGTAAAGTTTATTTTTGAGGGCGAGGAGGAGACAGGAAGCCCCTCACTGCCCGAATTCATAAAAGCGAACAAAGAGTTGCTCAAGGCCGATATCTGCCTGGTATCGGACACCACCATGATATCTGAAAAGGTGCCCTCAATCAACTGCGGAATGCGCGGCTTGGCCTATCTTGAGGTAAAGGTAACGGGCCCCAACAAGGACCTGCACTCAGGCCACTACGGCGGTGCGGTTGCCAATCCCATCAACGTGCTGTGCGACATGATATCGTCACTCATTGACAAGGACGGCCGCATAACGGTGCCCGGATTCTACGACAAGGTGGTTGAACTTACCCCCGATGAGCGTAAGATGCTGGCCCGCGCCCCATTCGACATCGATGAGTACAAGCAGTTCCTGGATATAAACGAGGTAAAGGGTGAGAAGGGTTACACCACACTGGAGCGCACCGGAATCCGACCGTCGCTTGATGTGTGCGGCATCTGGGGCGGCTACACCGGTCAGGGCGCCAAGACCGTCCTGCCCAGCGAGGCACACGCCAAAATCTCCATGCGTCTGGTACCCAACCAGACCAGCGCCGAGATATCAAAAATGTTCATGGACCATTTCATTAAGATAGCTCCCCCTTACGTAAAGGTAGAGGTAACCCCCTACGAGAGCGGTGACGGATTCCTTATCCCCATTTCGTCCGATGCATACAAGGCTGCATCGAAAGCAATAGGTGAGGTTTACGGCATCGAACCCGTACCCAGTCGCGGCGGAGGAAGCATCCCAATCCTGGCAGAGTTCCAGAAGGTGCTGGGCCTGGATCCGCTGCTTATGGGATTCGGCCTGGAGCGTGACACCATTCACAGCCCCAATGAGAGTTACCTGCTCAAGCAGTTCTTTGGCGGCATGCAGAGCATAGCATTGTTCTACAGATACTACTAAAAGACAGATGGCACTACCTTCAGCAGGCGGTGCCATCCCATGAATTACTAAACTATTGTCTTATTATCTCAAATTAATTTGGGATCACATTAAAGCTCAAACGAGCTGTTGCGGTAGAATTCCAGCAGGGCGGTGTTGAACAGGTACTCGTAACGGTACTTGATGACATCGGCCTGGGCTGTTACCAGACGGTTCTTGGATTCGTTGAATTCCGTGATGCTGGCTTTTCCGCCTTCATACTTGGCCTGCATGAGTTCAAATGACTCCTGGGCGCTGGTCTGTACCTCCTGGCTGCTCTCGTAGCGGCTCTTGGAGGCTACGGCGTTGTAGTAGGCCTGCTGTATCTCTTTGTAGAGCTGTTTCTTTACGTTGTCCAGTTGCATCTCCTGATTCATCATGCTGAGCTGTGCCGAACGTACGTTGTTGCGGTTGCTGTTGCGTGAGAATATGGGGATGCTCAGGTTCAGTCCTACGTGCGGGCCGAAGTTGTTCTTCATCTGACTGCCAAAATTATCGGAAGTACGGTTGGAACTGGTGTAGTAACCGGTTCCGGCACCTGCGCTCAGGTTCAGGGTGGGGTAGTAGCCGCCCTTGGCAATGTCTATGCTGTTTGAGGCCTGCTGCAGACGGATCTCCTCACTCTTGACGGCGGGCTTGATCTCCAGTGCCTGGGCGTAGATCTGCTCGGGGCTGTCGGGGATGCTGAACTCAATGGCATCGGCATCGGGCTGTATTACGTCAAAACCTTCGGGTGAGGGAAGTTCCAGCAGTTGGGTCAGGGTCAGGATACTCATGCTCAGGTTGTTCTGCGCCTGGGTTACAGAGAGCTGGCTCTGTGCCAGTGTGGCACGCTGCGATGCAACCTCGGCGCTGCTGGCCTTACCTATGGCGGCAAGTGCGTCCAGGCGCTCTACCTGCATTGAGTCTATGGTTACCTGGTTGCGGGCCACATCCAGTATGCTGCGGTTGTACACAATCTGGATGAAGGCCTGAGCCACCTGCACGCGGACATCGTCCTTGATGCGCTCCAGGTCGGCCTTGGCGGCCTCAAGTCCCAACTGGGCATTATGTATGTTGCCCGATACACGTCCGCCGGCAAAGAGAGTCATATCGGCTCCGATGCTGAATGATGTGCTGGCGGTGTTGGTGTTGGCGTAGGTGTTGTCAATGGTCAGGCTTCGGCCGAATGACCAACTCTGTGAGGCGCTGGCCGATACTCCCGGCAGGCGGTTGCTGCGTGCTGTGTTCAGGTCTACATCACGGGTCTGGGCGGCAATGTCGCTCTGACGTATCTGTATGTTGTTCTCTAAGGCGTAGTCTATGCACCGGTCAAGTGTCCAGCCCTGCTGGGCGCGGATGGATCCTGCAAGTGCAAGTGCTGCCAGAGTCAATGTTATTGCTTTCATAATTATTCTGCGTTATCAGTTGATTCTTCCTGCTCTGCGGTCTCAGTAGTCTCAGTAGTTTCCTGAGTGGTCTCATCCTCGATGATGCGCGGTCCGCGAACGGTATCGCCTTCACTCAGACCCTCCTTGATCTCAATGTTCACTCCGTCGCTGAGTCCGGTCTGAACCTTGGTCATGGTGTAGGTGCCGTCTTGACCCTTCTTGTAAACATATGACTCTTCCTTTACAAACTCAAGTGCGCTCTCGGGAACGGTCAGTACGTTTGTTGCCTTCTCCAGGTCTATCTGGGCGTTGGCGCTGTAGCCTGAGCGGATGGTGTGCTCCGAGTCTACCTTTACGGCGGCCTTCACCTTGAACTGGTTGGCTCCGTTGTTCTCGACTGCCTTAGGTGAAATGTACTCCAGGTCGGCATCGAAGGTATAATCCTTAAGGGCGCCGATGGTGATGGTCAGGGGCATTCCCTCATAGAGTGAGCCAACCTCGGTCTCATCAATCTGACCCTCAAATATCAGGTCGTTCATGTTGGCGACGGTGGCAACTGTGGTACCGTCGTTCAGGGTGTTGGCCTGGATGACTGAGTTACCCACCTTTACGGGGATGTCCAGAATCAGACCGGTTATGGTTGAGCGGATGAGCGTTGAGCTTGAGGTGGCGTTCTTGGATGATACACCGTCACGGATTACCTCGAGTGACTCCTGTGATGCTGCGTATTCCTCCTTGGCCTGACTCAGAGCCTGCTCGGTCTTTTCATACTCCTCGGCACTGATGAGGTTCTTCTCATAGAGGGCCTTCTCGCGGTCAAAATTGGTCTGTGCCTGCTTCAGGTTGATTTCCGATAAGCGTACGCGGCTCTGTGCTGCAGAGAGTGAGTTCATATCGGGAATTACGGTCAGGCGTGCAATGACTTCACCCTGCTGTACCATCTGGCCGGCCTCCTTGTAGATTTCGGCTATGATACCGTTTATCTGAGGTTTGATGTTTACCTCGTTGCGGGGGACTATCTTACCGGTAAGGACGGTGCTGCGTGCCACATCCTGCTTCTGAGCGGGGAGTTCCTGGTAACGGATCTCCTCAGGCTGTGAGTTCTTGTACAGGAATACGAATGTTCCTATAAACACTACTGCTATGAGTGCTACTACGATGTACTTGATTACTTTTTTCATATCTGTTTTATTTTTTCAATTTTCAATTATTGTTATTCGTCACGCATTGCATCCACCGGTTTCACTGCCATTGCCCTGAGTGCCGGAGCCAATCCTGCAACGGCTCCCAGAACGGCCAGCAGCAGTGCTGCCATTATGGCGGTGTTGAATGATATCAGGAACTGGGCATCGGATGCTATTTTCTGGAATATATTGAGCAGGAATACCGCAAACACTATTCCGGCAGTTCCGGCGGCCAGGGTCAGGGCTACGCTCTCCATTATGATCTGGGTCAGTATCTCACCGGGCATTGCACCTATGGCGCGGCGTATGCCTATCTCGGTGGTGCGCTCCTTGACGGTTACCATCATAATGTTGCTTACTCCTATGCAGCCTGCCAGCAGGGTGCCCAGACCAACCAGCCAGATAAGGAAGTTGAGTCCGCGGAACAGGTTGTCAACCAGCATGAAAACCTCCTCGGTGTTGAGTATCTGCATGGCCTCAAGGTCTTCGGGGTCAAACGAGTGCTGACGGGCTATGATGGAGCGTATGCGCGGTTCCAGCACGCTGGTATGGATGCCTCCCTTGGCGGTTACGCAAATGATGTCAACTACGTTACCGCGATTGTATATGGTAGCGGCCAGTGTCTCGGGAATTATGATTGAATAGCTGGAGTTGCTGTTGATTGATATGTTGCTTGAAGACATGTCAACTCCTACAATACGGAAGTAAAGGTCGCCGTACTTTACGAATTTGCCGCAGGGGTCACCACCGTCGGGGAAGAGGCTCTGATAGACTCTTCGGCCTATGACGCAAACCTTACGTTCCATATTAATATCGGTCTGGTTTATATAGCGTCCGTAACGCAACTTGGGCTGTTCTATCTTGCAGTAGTCTGCACTTACGCCCTTGATGGCGGCCGATGTGGAGTATTCTCCGTATTCCACCGTACTGCCCCATCCGCTGATCATGGGTGATACAACGTCCAGCTCGGGGACCATCTGCTTGAGACGGTCTATGTCTGTGCGGGTAAATTCCCAGTAACGGCCCTCGGGCAGTCCCTTGTAGGGCTTTGAGGTGTTGGACGATATCAGGACTATGGTGTTGCTGGCAAATCCTCCGAAGTTTTGCTCAAGCAGTCCTTTCAGGCCCTGTCCGCCGCCTATCATGAAGAGCAGCATGAACAGGCCCCAGAATACTCCGAATCCGGTAAGTATGGTACGGCGGCGGTTACGTGTAAGTGAATCGGCCGTTTCACGGAATGAATCTATATCGAATCTCATATCAGTCTGCTCTTAATGCTTCAATGGGTCTTACGCGTGCGGCTTTTATGGCGGGGAAAAGACCCGCTACCGTGCCCGAAATGACCAGAAGTACGGTTGATTTTATTGCTTCACTCAGTCCCACTGTGGGGTTTATCAGCAGGCGGATGCTCTGTCCGAACATATCCATTGTTTCCTGGCCCAGGGTACGGTCCATGATGAAACATGCTATCATGCCCAGTACCATTCCTATGTAGCCGAAGAATGCGGTTATGGCTACACTCTCGGTTATTATCAGCTTGGTTATGTTCCAGGGGCTGCTGCCTATGGCCTTGCGGATGCCGAACTCGTGCGTGCGCTCCTTTACTGTAATGAGCATGATGTTGCTCACACCGACTATGCCGCCCAGCAGGGTGAAGAATCCTACTATCCAGAGTCCTACGTTCAGGAAACCGCGGCCTTTGTTCATCTGCATGTTCTGGGTGAACTGGTTCCAGATGAAGTAGGCGCTCTCGTCATCGGGGGCTGCGCTGTGGCGGGCGTTGAGTATCTGCTTGAGTCGGAGTTCAAATGCCTCGTTCTCAGCCTCGGTCTCAAGTCCGTTGAATGTAAATGCTATAAGGTCCAGGTCATTGGTCATGCCGAATATAGCCCTTGCGGTGGTGTAGGGGATATAGAGTTCGCGGTCATTGCGGTTCTCATAGGCATGGCGCACGCCTACTATGGTGAATACCAGATTGCCTACCTTGACTTTCTTGCCCAGCAGGCTGGCGTAATCCTTTCCGCCTTCAAGCAGGTTCTTGGCCAGCATATGCGTGATAACCATCACTTTACGTTTCTGGGCTATGTCCAGGCTGTTTATAAAACGGCCGGCCAGTACCTGTATGTGGTTCATGTCGGCCTGACCCGGGAATGTGCCGTTCAGACTCATGTTGCTGAAGTGCTTCTTTCCGTAGGTAATTGCGAATCCGCTTTTTGAGACCGATGTGGTTACCTGGTCAATGATGTCGGGGAACTGACGGGCCAACAGGTCCATATCCTGCTCGGTGAGGGTCATGTATCGGCCCTGCTTGTATCCTTTGTAGGGCTTTGAGGTAGCGCTGGGATAGATCTCCATGGTGTTGGTGGCAAATCCCTCACTGTCCTGGTTGAAGGAGTTCATCAGTCCGTTTCCGGCTCCCAGCAGCACGATGATCATGAAGATGCCCCATGCTACGGAGAATCCGGTCAGAGTGGTACGCAGCTTGTTGCGCCGTACGCTCTCCCATATTTCGGTAAAAAGGTCCTGCATGACTTACTTCATTATTGTGGTTGTACCGAATGCCGATGCGTTGTGCTTTGTATTGTCCTCTATCTGGCCGATGACACCGTCCTTGATGTGGATGATGCGGTTGGTGCAGTTGGCTACGCCGCTCTCGTGTGTCACCACTACGATGGTGATGCCCTCTTCACGGTTCAGGCGACTCAGCAGTTCCATAACCTCGACCGATGTCTTGGAGTCAAGGGCGCCGGTGGGCTCATCGGCCAGGATGATTTCAGGCTTGGTGATGAGCGCGCGGGCTATTGCCACGCGCTGCTTCTGACCACCGGACATTTCGTTGGGGTAGTGGGTTGCCCAATCCTTCAGGCCCAGACGTTCCAGGTATTCCATTGCCATCTGATGACGCTGTCTGCGTCCTACACCCTGATAGAAAAGAGGCAACTCCACATTCTCAACGGCTGTTTTGAAGGAGATGAGATTGAAAGACTGGAATATGAATCCAATCATGCGGTTGCGGTATTCGGCAGCCTGACGCTCTGAAAGATTCTTGATCAGTTTGCCGTTAAGGTGATATTCACCGGTATCATAGTTGTCAAGTATACCTAATATATTAAGGAGAGTTGACTTACCTGAGCCGGATGCTCCCATGATGGATACAAACTCGCCGCGCTCTATCCCAAGGTTGATGCCTTTGAGTACGTGGAGGGGCTGTGCACCCGTGTAAGTCTTGTTGATGTCTTTAAGATCTATGAGCATATTCTGA
>JAFXMB010000116.1 GCA_017530735.1 Bacteroidaceae bacterium
AAGTCAGCTGATTACTGGCCACTCAAGTTTGACCTGAACAAGGCCCTCTTCACCGAGCTGCCCAAGCAGGGATTCCACTTTGAGTACCCGCACATGAACGTAACCCTGAGCAAGTGATATGGTCATACTCATAACGGGTATAACCTCAGGATTCGGACGTGCCATGGCCCGTCAGTTAAACGCTGACGGCCACAAAGTATACGGCACATACCGCAGGGACTCCGATCCCCTGCCCGGCGTCACCTATATCAGGGCCGATGTCCAGGACCAGGAATCACTTAAGAATGCCGTTGCACAGGTAGTTGAGGCCGAAGGCCGTATCGACACCCTTATCAGCAATGCCGGAATGGGCATAGGCGGTCCGCTTGAGTTCACCTCAATTGAGGATGCCCAGCGTCAGATGGATGTAAACTTCATGGGTATGGTAAGGCTGGTCAGTCTGGTTGTACCCGTCATGCGTCAGCAGCGTCACGGTCACATTATCTGTATAAGTTCAATAGGAGGACTTATGGGACTTCCCTATCAGGGCATGTATTCAGCCAGCAAATTCGCCATTGAGGGTTATTGTCAGGCCCTGCGTCTTGAAGTCCGTCAGTTCGGCATAAACATCACGGTAATCAACCCCGGAGATTTCAGCACCGGATTCACCGCCCAGCGTGGCAAGGTTGACGATTCCGGTGCCCTGGCAGCCTATCCCGGCTACGCCAAATCCATGCAGAGCATAGAGCACGATGAGAACTCCGGCCTCCAGCCCGACCGTCTGGCCCGCCGCATCGGCCGCATCGTCCGCAAGCGCCATCCGCGCAACCGCTACATCATAGCCACACTCGTCCAGAAAGCATCGGTCCTGCTCAAAGCGCTCCTACCTGCCAAATGGTACGACCGAATCCTGGCCTCATACTACAAGCTATAATAAAAAAGGTCCGGAATTGCTTCCGGACCTTTTTTGATTGGTTAAGCTTATAATTAAGCGTACATGGCAACGATAGCCTCGTACAGCTCCTGCTTGCCGCTGGTCTGCTTAGGCTCGTCAACCTTCTTGCCGTACTCGTAAGCCTCCTCGAAGGTCATCTTACCCTCCTCGAACTTCTTACCCATACCGTTGTCGAATGAAGCGTAACGCTCAGCCTTCATCTTCTTGTAGGGTGACTCCTCGAGCAGCTTGGCAGCTGACTCAAGAGCGTGAGCCATAGCATCCATACCGCTGATGTGAGCGATAGCGATGTCCTCAAGATCAGTTGAGTTACGACGTGTCTTAGCATCGAAGTTTGTACCACCTGTGCCCAGACCACCGTTGCGGATGATCTCCATCCAAGCCTGTACAAGCTCGTACTGGTCGATGGGGAACTGGTCGGTATCCCAACCGTTCTGATAGTCACCGCGGTTAGCGTCGATTGAACCGAGCATGCCGGCGTCAACTGCGCAAGCCAGCTCGTGCTCGAATGTGTGACCAGCCAGAGTAGCGTGGTTAACCTCGATATTTACCTTGAAGTCCTTATCCAGCTTGTGAGCCTTGAGGAAACCGATAACGGTCTCGGTGTCAACATCATACTGGTGCTTTGAAGGCTCGCATGGTTTGGGCTCGATCAGGAATGTACCCTTGAATCCCTTGCTGCGTGCATAGTCACGAGCCATGGTCAGCATGGTAGCCATGTGCTCTTTCTCACGCTTCTGGTCAGTGTTGAGAAGGCTCATGTAACCCTCACGGCCGCCCCAGAATACATAGTTCTCAGCACCGAGCTCGATACCTGCATCAATAGCGTTCTTGATCTGAACGATAGCGCGAGCTACAACGTCGAAATCAGGATTGGTAGAAGCACCGTTCATGTAACGCTTGTTACCGAATACGTTAGCGGTTGACCAAAGCAGCTTGGCACCGGTCTCTTTCTGCTTCTCCTTGATGTAAGCTACGATAGCCTTCATGTTAGCCTCATACTCTGCTACGTTCTTGCCCTCTGAAATCAGGTCAACATCGTGGAAGCAGAAATAAGGAATACCCAGCTTCTGCATGAACTCGAAACCGGCATCTACCTTGTTCTTAGCGGTCTGAAGAGGATCAGCGTCCATCCAGGGGAATGACTTTGTGCCACCACCGAACTGGTCAGCACCCTCTGCGCACAGTGTGTGCCACCATGCCATTGCAAAACGCAGCCAATCCTTCATGGTCTTGCCCATGATAACCTTGTTCTCATCATAGTAATGGAAAGCCATAGGATTCTTGCTGTCCTTACCCTCGAATTTGATCTTCTTCAATCCGGGAAAATACTCTTTTGCCATAATTGATTTTTTATTAATAAAACGTGAATAAATACTCTAAGTTTACGCCCTTGCGTGCGCGAAAGGCAAAGTTACATTTATAATTCAAATTAGCAACCTTTTTAGGTTGTTATTTTTGATGTTCAGAACTCGTTGATGTACATGTTCAGGATACGCTTCCAACGGGCGTATGCCTCCTCGTACTGCGGGATGAGTTTCTTGTCGGGTTCTATGACATTGATCTTCTCCAATGATGCGAATGCCTCGTTGTGATCCTTGTAAACGCCGGCACCCATACCGGCACCCTTGGCAGCACCTACAGAACCGTCAGTATCATAGAGTTCGATGGTTGCACCGGTGATTCCGGCCAGTGTCTCGCGGAATACGGGGTTCAGGAACATGTTGGCGTTGCCTGCATGGATCTTTGAGATCTCCATACCCATCTCCACCATTACGTCCATACCGTACTTGAATGAGAATACGATACCCTCCTGCACGGCACGGGCCATGTGGTTACGGTTATGTATGTTGAAGTTGAATCCGTGTATGCTGCAGCCTACGTTGCGGTTACCCAGTACACGCTCTGCACCGTTACCGAACGGCAGTACGGATACGCCGTCGCTACCTACGGGGATGCTCTGGGCAATCTTGTTCATATCACCGTATGAAAGGCCCTCAAGCATGATGTTGCGGCGTGTCCATGCATTCAGGATACCTGTTCCGTTAATGCAGAGCAATACGCCCAGACGGGTCTGCTTGTTGGTATGGTTAACGTGAGCGAATGTGTTTACTCTTGACTGCGGGTCAAAGTTTACGGCACCGTTTACACCGTAAACAACACCTGATGTACCTGCTGTAGCGGCAATCTCACCCGGCTCAAATACGTTCAGAGAGAGAGCGTTGTTGGGCTGGTCACCGGCACGGTATGTAACAGGAGTTCCGGCCTCGATACCCAGTTCCTTGGCAGCGGCGATTGAGATTCGGCCCTGCTCTGAGAATGTAGAACGGATCTCGGGGATGAGAGACTTGCTGAAACCGTAGTAGTCAAGCAGGAAATCGGCAACCTCGTTCTCCTTGAAGTTCCACATCATACCTTCTGAAAGACCTGACACGGTAGTACAGGTAGTTCCGGTAAGACGCATGGCGATGTAATCACCCGGAAGCATTATCTTGTCAATCTTCTCGTAGATCTTGGGCTCGTTTTCCTTGACCCATGCCAGCTTGGCCGCGGTAAAGTTACCCGGTGAGTTGAGCAGATTGGTCAGGCACTGGCCCTTACCTATCTCGCGGAAAGCCTTGTCACCATAAGGAACTGCACGTGAGTCACACCAGATGATTGCGGGACGCAGAGCCTTGCCGTTCTTGTCAACGCATACAAGACCGTGCATCTGGTATGAGATACCGATAGCCTCAATCTCATTGCCCTTGGCACCTGACATCTGCATAACCTTGGCGGTCACGTTCTTGAGGTATGTCCACCAGTCATCGGGTTCCTGCTCAGCCCAACCCGGATTGAGAGCCTTGATGGGGGCCTCACTGTCGGGATAGAAAGCCGATGCTACACTCTTTCCTGTCTCAATTGACACCAGGCTGGCCTTCACTGAGGAACTGCCTATGTCATAGCCTAACAGATACTTCTTCATAAGTCTATTATTGTTTTGTTTAAAGTTATTATCTCACTACCATAGTGTAATTGACAAAGCCTGCGCCGTCATACTCTATGTCTGCCTCTGCTACCCGGTCAGGCATATGGTAACGCACCTTGAATATGCGCTTGCCGCGGAATGCCTTGTAATTACCGCCTATCCTGCCTATATTGATATTACATGCATGCTCGTCCTCGGTAAACGATATGGGTATAACCGAGAATGCGCCGTTCTCATATGCGTTTGTGGTGCCGTCATCCTCGTAGAGCAGGAAATGTCCCTCACTGCCCGCATAGAGGTCAACAGTCAGGACATCGGCGGCGTGCTCATCGACATAATGGACATCTCTGCCCGAAATCAGTATGGCGCCAGAAGGAACGAACAGCGGAATACGCTCGTAGGGTGCATCGGCCTCAATGGTCTGGCCGCCCCAATATGTCGAATCGGTGTAATAGTCATACCAGATCTTTCCTTCCGGCAGATATACCGTCCTTGTGGTGTCGCCGTATTCGTAAACCGGGCATACCATCAGTGAAGGTCCGAACATATACTGGTCCGATATGTTGCGTGCTATTGAATCCTCGGTGTAATCCATAACCAGGCCGCGCATGATTACGCTTCCGTTCAGCCAGGCCTGTCCTGCCAGAGAGTAGATGTAAGGCATCAGGCGGTAACGCATCCTGTTGTAGTACACGATTGACTTGTAGGCCGGATGGTCAGCCGGGGCAATGTTCCATACCTCACGCAGCGGGAACTGTCCGTGAGCCCTGTAGAGCGGGCAGAATGTACCGAACTGATACCAGCGGGTCTGCAGTTCACGCCACTCCTTAAGGTCCGCAGTCTCCACATGTGAGCGGTCATAGAAGCGCTGTGCGTTGGCATAACGGTTCTCAACGCAGAAACCGCCTATATCCATTGTCCAATAGGGATTGCCGCAAAGCGAGTAGTTCATGCCGGCGGTTATCTGTGAGCGCATATCCTCCCAGCGGGTACCTATGTCACCGCTCCACGAAGCGGTCGAGTAACGCTGCAGTCCTGCAAATCCCGAACGGGTCAACTGGAACACACGCTTGGTTGAATCCTCCTTCATCAGACCCTCGTAAATGGCCTGCGCATTCATAAGTGAATAGGCCATCAGATACTCTGTCGACGAACCCAGCGCAGTAGGTCCGCAAAGGGCCTTCCAGTAGTCCATGGGCACGCAGTCGCGTATGTTGGGCTCACTGGCATCCATCCACCAGGCATCAATGCCGTAGCCGTACAGATGATCCTTAAGCTGGTTCCAGAAGAGTTCACGGGCACCCTGGGCATATGCGTCATAGAATGAGCCGATGTAACCGGGGCCCACCCAGTCACGTATGCTGTCCTCAACGGCACGGGTATACATCCAGCCGTGAGAGTCAAATTCCCTGTAATGCTCGGTCGATGCATAGAACTTGGGCCAAACCGAGATCATCAGATGTGCGTGCATGTCATGAACGCGGTCCATCATACCCTTGGGATCGGGATAGCGGGTCTTGTCAAACTCATGAGAGCCCCACTCGTCCTCCTTCCAGTAATTCCAGTCCTGAACGATATTGTCCAGGCCGATGCCTCTGCGGCGGAATTCCCTTACGGTCTGAATCACCTCATTCTGGGTATGGTAATGCTCACGGCTCTGCCAGAATCCCATAGCCCACTTGGGCAGCATGTTGGGACCTCCCACAAGTGAATGAAGTTCATGTATGACGTTGTCCATGTTGTCGCCCGATATGAAATAGTAATCGGACTCCTGGACCATCTCGTTCCACATTGTCAGTTTCTCCTTCTGCTCCTGCTCAACGGGTGCATATGCACGCAGGCCGCAGTATGATGTGCCGCCGTCGGGGCGCCACTCAATGCGCAGGTTGTACTTCTTACCCTTCTCCATGTCAAAACTGAACTTGTATGAGTTGGGGTTCCATGCCGTACGCCAGCGCTCCTTGACAACCTCCTGGTCACCCAGGAACACCCTGATGTAACCTGCATAGTAGAGAATAAAATCATATGTGCCGGACTCAGGAGCCTCCAAAGCGCCCTCATAGAGAACACTCTGTCCCAAACGCGGCAGATTCTTTACCGTCTCTGAATCAACAAAATAGATTGAATCCTCCTGTCTTGTCTGGGTACGTCCGCGCATTCCTGAATAGGTGCCGGTCAGACTGCCCTCGTTGCCGTCCTTGTCATAGAGTTTGAACAGACGGTTCAGTTGCTGATAGGGTTCCGTATTGCCGAACCTGCCCTGTGAATATGAATCCCACAGGATTCCGTATCCGTTTGATGAAATCACGAACGGAATGCTGATCTTGGTGTTGTACTGGTAAAGTTCCTCGTTCTGGCCCTTGTAGTTCCACTGGTCAGACTGATGCTGTCCCAGTCCGTAAAGGCCCTCGTCATCAGAGGTATCAAAACGGTTCACTGTCGAATAGCCCTGTGTATCGTCCACCTCAATCGGAGTGAACCTGGCAGGCTCAGACTCATTTGACAATCTGTTTCCGCCAGCATCGGTAAAACGCACCCTTCCGTCGGCCTTTCTTACTATGGCGCTCATGCCTCCGGTCTGCAGTTCCACCTCATCCTTGCTGTTGCGTACTGCAAAGCCGGTCTGCTTAGCGGCATCGGGCAGGATTATAAGGCTGTTTCGATCATGAAAAACCTTGTCAGGAGTAGCGCTGACACGAATGATGCGGTCCGACATGACGGTAAGCCTTACCTTCTGCGGACCACCCTTGACGGGCTGTTTTACGTTTACTATGACGCCGTCCTCAAGAGTCTTGTACTCCTGCTTCTGACATGATGCCATGGTCAGAACCAGAAAGACGGGAACAATATGTAACAAACGGAATTTCATACACATGCCAATAAGCCTACAAACTTAATGATTTTTCGGAATTTGAATGGTCCAAACCTTATTTTATTTAAGCCGAAGCAAAAAAAATAATGGAGAAGAACCAGTCCTCTCCATTATCAATGTATGTGTGTTTATGGTGTGTCTTACTTCTGCAGAAGCTTGCCGTCTGAACCGAGTACCTCTACAATCTTGTGGATGTACATCTTCTTCATGTTCTCGCGAGCGGGCTTGAGATACTGACGGGGATCAAAGTCACCCGGGTGCTCAGCAAGATGCTTACGGATTGCAGCAGTCATAGCCAGACGTGAGTCTGAGTCGATGTTGATCTTGCATACAGCGCTCTTGGCAGCCTTGCGGAGCTGCTCCTCAGGAATACCGATGGCAGCCTCAAGCTTACCGCCGTACTTATTGATGGTGTTAACCTCATCCATGGGAACTGATGAAGATCCGTGCAGTACGATGGGGAATCCGGGGAGTTTCTTCTCAATCTCGGCCAGAACGTCGAATGCCAATGGAGGCGGAACCAGAACGCCGTTTACAAGTGTGCACTGCTCGGGAGTGAACTTGTGTGCGCCGTGAGATGTACCTATTGAGATAGCCAGTGAATCGCAACCTGTGCGGGTAGCGAAATCGATAACCTCCTCAGGCTTGGTATAGTGAGACTCTGCTGATGAAACCTCATCCTCAACACCTGCCAGAACGCCCAGCTCAGCCTCAACTGTTACATCATACTTGTGAGCATAGTCAACAACCTTCTTGGCAAGAGCGATATTCTCCTCATAAGGAAGTGAAGAGCCGTCGATCATAACTGATGAGAAGCCCATGTCGATGCAATCCTTGCAGAGTTCGAAGCTGTCACCGTGATCAAGGTGGAGAACAATCTCGGGATGAGCGCAGCCCAGCTCCTTGGCATAGGCTACAGCACCCTCTGCCATGTAACGCAGGATAGTAGCGTTGGCATAGTTACGGGCACCCTTAGATACCTGCATGATAACCGGTGACTTGGTCTCGACTGCAGCCTGTACGATAGCCTGCATCTGCTCCATAGTGTTGAAATTGAATGCCGGGATAGCATAACCGCCCTTGACGGCTGCGGCAAACATTGCGCGGGTGTTTACAAGACCCAGATCTTTGTAGTTTACCATAGATTTGATGTTTTATTTAGTGAATATTTTGCTCTGTTATTGTTTTACGCCGCGAAATTACAATTTTATTCTTCTATTTAATATTGTAATAAGAGATAGTTATCCACACTTTCACAAAGTTTAATAAACAAAATTCACCACCAAAAAGATTTGGCGTAATGGAATTTGTTGTATCTTTGCGCGCTGAAACCCCCATAATCATGTTTCGCCTATATTCCGGCGGACGCTAAATGGAGTAATTAAAAACAAAATAAGTTATGAAAAAAGGTATTCATCCCGAGAACTATCGTCCTGTAGTATTCAAGGACATGTCTAACGGTGATTGCTTCCTGTCACGCTCTACCTGCGCTACCAAGGAGACAATCGAATTTGAAGGTCAGACCTATCCCGTTATCAAGATTGAAATCTCCAACACTTCTCACCCGTTCTTTACCGGTAAGTCAAAGCTGGTCGATACCGCCGGTCGCGTCGACAAGTTCATGAGCCGTTACGCAAAGAGCCGCGGTGGCAAGTAATTGTCAAGATACCGATAAAAAGAAAGCCGATGCATCTGCACCGGCTTTCTTTTTATTTGCGCTTGAATTTTTTGCCGTTCCAAGTGTATCTTATCGGCGTCGGTTTGAACCAGTTGCGATATTTATCAGCATCCTGACCCAAGTCGTCAAGTGATGTATATCGGAATTCCAGGGCACCGTCTACGGGAACTATTGACTGGAGCCTGAGCATGGAACGCTTCATGAAATCATCTATGGAATCATTCTTAAGCGCCTCCTTTGTCAGATAATCATCAATTGAGGGCAGTTCTATAAACTGTTCTGTCGGAACCGGCCGCCAATCCTCTGTGAAGAATGAGAGACGGGAATCATCATACTTGGCCGTCACCGTACGGATTATGCATATCAGGGTCTCATCCTTACCCTTCCTGAGGAGCAGCATGTCCATGCGACCCGACCGGGAAGTCTGAATACTCAGCATATTCTCCTCAAACCGGGTCATCACGCTCTCGCCGCCCAGTTTGTTACGGGCACTTGCTTTCATTCCGCTGTCCATGTAGTCCAGGAAATCCATGCGGTCGCTTTTGGTCAGCGTAGGGGTTATGGAGTCCGGCATACTGATGAACAGGGTCCTCAGATCCGTGGCCCTGCCGGCTGTCGCCATAAGTGCCAGTATGATTACGGTTATAATTCTCTTCATGCTTTCAAATATATGTCATCCGGATATTCTATTCTGTAAAGGAAAAGACCCTGTGCCGGGGCCGAATCTCCGGCCTGACAACGGTCCTTACGGTCTATCACACTCTGAAACTCGCTGACAGTCATCCTGTGACGTCCCACCTCCATCAGCGTTCCCACTATGGCACGAACCATGTTACGGAGAAAACGGTCAGCGGTTATGGTAAACACCCATCGGCCGTCGGGCAGTCTCTCCCACCCGGCATTTGTAACGTGGCAGTCATTAGTCCTGGTATCGGTGTGAAGTTTACTGAAACTGGTGAAATCCACCGTTGAA
>JAFXMB010000013.1 GCA_017530735.1 Bacteroidaceae bacterium
ATCCATGTTGTTCCTGGGATCAACATCATTTGTTGAGTGATTGTAACTCAGACTACCGTCCAGTGATATAGTCAGGTAATCATCGCGGTACTCGGCACTCAGGCTCTCACTTGCACCGGTTCTCTGAGTTGTGCGCAGTACGGCATCTTGGTTTACCTTTGCTGCGTATCCCTGCTGATGGCTGTAGTTACCTGATGTATTTGACATGATTGAGTAACGGTCATCGGGGAATGTGTAGTTGTACATGATACTTGCATTAGCGTTCCAGTTAGCCCAGAATCCGTCAATATTCTCAGGCAGGGTTCTCTTACCACCGTTGGTAAGCTGATATTCTCTGTTCTGGATCTGACGAAGAGTATTGCTGATGCTTGTATTGACATTGAAACTACCCATGGTAACAGGATTGTACTTCTGATAACCCAAACTCAAGTTGTTGTTAAAAGTAGGTTTCAGACCGGGGTTACCTGAAGTGATACGCAACGGGTTGCTGTCATCAGTGATAGGAAGCAACTGCTGCATTGAAGGCTGGCTTGAACGTCCGTTGTAACGGATGTTGATCTGCTCCTGACGGGTAACTCTGTAACGGAACTGAATGGTAGGAGTCCAGTTGAATACTGTACGCTCCAGAAGTGTATCCTTAAGTCCCATACCTGTGTAGTTCATCTTTGAGTGCTGAGGCAGGATTGACAAACCTACAGTGAAGTTGTAAGACTGATCGGTTGCATTCTTACGGAACTGCAACTGGATAGTCTGGTCGTAGTTGTAGTAATATGAATTGGTACTCTGAAGAGTATCTCTATCACTCTCATTGATAGTATAATCCCAACTATCTATACCGTATGTAGCAGAAGGAACATTGTAAGTTGCACGGTCACTGTTCTGCTCGCTGTATGAGTACTGATAGCTCAACTGCAGGTAAGTACCGGTTGCAATAGGCTCAGAATAGGTTGTCTGAATATTGAAACTGTTCCTGTCGCTGGGGTTGTCATTGTATCTTCTGATATTGTTCTCAGTCCTGTTCAGAGTATGAGTCATAGGATTCTCATTGTTGTACATCTGCTCATTACGCTGGTTGGACTTGCTCTCAGAGTGACTCAGGTTGTAAGAACCACGAACTGATACGTTACGTCCACGGTTTCCGAAACGTCTTACGAACTGCAGGTTACCACTTGCGGACTTGCTCTCGCTCATGCTCTTGTTCTTACTGTTCTGGGCATTCCAGATAGATTTTGCGTAGTAGTCATACAGAGAATCTACAAAGTCTGCAACAGGGTCAATGCTGTTGGGATCAATGTCATACTTTGTATAGGGATAAGTTACTCTGTCATAAATTGTGGTTGAGTCAAGAGGATCTGACATCAATCTCCAAGGATCACTTCTGTACTTGGCAGATTTGGACTCGCTCCAACTGTCAGACTTACTGTATGAAACCTGAGGCTGGAAAAGAAGACTTGTATAGTTGTCCTTGTTCCACTCAATACGCATCTGGCCGCTCAGGCTGTTGCTACCGCTACCATTGGAACTTACACTTCTTTCCCAAGTAACGTTGTTAAGGTCCTGAACATTTTGCTTGTTGCTTGACTGGTTGTCGCTGTGGCTCCAGTTGATGCTACCGCCCAACTCCCACTTATAGTTGTCTGAAGAAACCTCTTCACCCAGGTTCATAGCAAAGTTGGCTCCGGCTGAGTAGCTCTTGTTGACACCGCCGCCTCCGCCGCCCATCATGCCGCCGAAGCCGCCGCCCATGCCCATGCCGCCCATGCCCATTCCGACACCGCCGCCCATACGCATGCCGCCGAAGCCACCCATACCGCCTGAAGACTGGCTTGCAGATCCCATAACGGTAAACTGCTTGTCCTCATCAAAACGGTTAAGTGAAGCGTTAACCTGATAGAGTGCTGCAAGATCAAAGCCCTCCTTCTCAAGAGCAGCACCGCCACCTACTGAAAGGTTACCGAACCAACCCTTGGCCATACCCTTCTTAACCTGGAGGTCGAGCACTGTCTCTTCCTCACCATCGTCAATACCGGTCTGGCGGGCCAGGTCACTCTGCTTCTCATAAGCCTTTACTTTTTCAATCATATCGGCTGTGAGCTGTGTCAGAGCAACGGTCTTATCGTCATTGAAGAACTCCTTACCGTTAACAAGGATTCTTGATACAGACTTACCGTTTACGGTGATGTTACCGTCACTGCCAATCTGCACACCGGGAAGTTTACGGATAAGGTCCTCAACAGATGAGCCCTCAGGAAGTTTGTAGGCTGCGCTGTTGAACATAACGGTATCGTTGATCATCTGAACCTTTGCCACAACAGCGTTGATGGCAACCTCTTCAAGCATCTGACCACCTCTCATGGTAATCTTACCGAGATCTGTTGTACCGGAACCTGATCTGAGGGTGAAATTCTTGTAAACGTCATCATATCCCAGGAATGTAACCTTTGCACGGTAGTTACCTGCGCTGAGGTTACCTACTACGAATGCACCGTCGTCATCGGTAGAGGTACCACCGATGTAGGTGGAATCATTTCCTGCAATCTGATAGATCTGTACTGCTGCGGGTGACAGCACGTCACCTGAATCAAAGTCGTAAACAGTACCTTTTACTGATAAATTCTGTGCCAGAAGCGCTGTGGCCGATGTGGCAAGAAATGCAAGCAGAATGGCAATTCTTTTCATTTGATTGTAGTTATTTTGTTTTGATTGTATGCACACTAATGAAAATACACCTTTACTATAAAGGGTTTTCGTGTTGGTTAAATGTGAAATTGACAATTTAACAAATAATTTACTTTTAGACATAAAAAGTGCCCTATGGTTTAATCTCAACTTAATTTTCCTAACTTTGCAGATAACATTAACACTGTTTTTGATTATGAAAAAGATATTCATACTTTTTGCAACATTTTTTTCACTTTCACTCCTGCTCTCGTGCGGTCAGAAAGCCAGCCAGACGTCTGAATTCAGTGAATTCGAGATAAAGTGCAAGGATGGCAAGGTACGCAACGGAGGCATCTACCTGCCCGCGGGTACAAAGTCCAAGGACGAACTGCCGGTAATATACATGGCAGACGGTCTGGTATTCAAGGAGTGCAGATTCGGCAGGATGATTGACTCACTCGTAGAGATGAAAGCCATTAGCCCGGTTGTGGTGGCCTGTTCGTTTGAGAACAAGATGACCGTTCCCGGCTATAACATAGCATTCCGCAATGCCGAGTACATAGAAACACTGGCCAAGAATGACAACACTCTGGCCAAAATCTATGAGAATCATTTCAATTTCTTTGTTGACGAATTCATACCTTATATAGAAAAGAAAGCGCCTGTATCAAAATCGGCCGCAAACCGCATATTCTTCGGTACATCCAACAGCGCCGACTTCGGCATCACCCTGAGCATGCGCAAGCAGGGACTCATGAATGAGTACTGGTGCTATTCACCCGTATTCTCAAATATCAGTGAGTATGGAATGCTCACATCTGAGACATCATACAGGATATGCTGGGGATCAAAAGAGGAGGTCGGCATGGATGACTACTTCCCCAACCTGCTCAAGGACATCCGCAAGCGCGGCGGTCAGGTCAACTCATGGGTATACAACGGAGGTCATGACCGTGAATGGTGGAAATACTGGTTCAGTGAGGAACTGAAGCGCAGATTTCCCTATAAAGGACAGTAAATAACAATAACTAACCAAATATGAAACGTACATTAATCATCATCGCATTTGCCCTGACTGCTACATTTGCCTCAGCGCAAGACAAACTGTATCACAACACCTTTAACCTGAATCAGGTAGAGTTGCTTGACGGACCGTTCAAGCACGCCATGGACCTTAACGTGAAGGTCTTGCTGGAGTATGACACCGACCGCCTGCTGGCTCCGTTCCTCCATGAGGCCGGACTGCCCAAGAAGGCGGAGTATTTCCCCAACTGGGCCGGACTGGACGGCCATGTGGGAGGTCATTACGTATCGGCCCTGGCCATACACTACGCCGCCACCGGCAACAAGGAGTGCTATGACCGCCTGGTCTATATGATTGATGAACTGGAACGCTGCCAGATTGCCAACGGAAACGGTTACATAGGCGGTGTCCCTAACAGCAAGGAACTGTGGGGTAACCTCAAGAAGGGAGACTTCGGGCTGTTCCGCGGAGCATGGGTGCCCTGGTATAATGTACATAAGATGTACGCGGGCCTGCGCGACGCGTGGCAGTATGCCGGAATTGAGAAGGCCAAAGATATGTTCATCAAGTTCTGCGACTGGGGTCTGGACGAGATAGCAGGTCTGGACGATAACCAGATGGAGCAGATGACCGGCACCGAGTTCGGCGGCATGAATGAGATTTTTGCCGATGCCTACCAGATTACCGGTGACCGCAAGTACATAGAGGCTGCCAAGCGTTTCCGCCACAAGGACATCTTTGAGAATATGGCCGACGGCCGCGACAACCTGGATAACAAGCACGCCAACACACAGGTACCCAAGGCTGTAGGTTACGCCCGCGTGGCTGCATTGGACAACGATGCACGCGCTCGCAAGGCTGCCGAGTTCTTCTGGGACCGTGTGGCCAACCACCGCTCTGTGGTAATAGGCGGTAACAGCCGCAGCGAGCACTTCCCAGCTGCAACAGACTACAAGAGCTACGTTGAGAACCGTGAAGGACCGGAGTCCTGCAACACCAACAACATGCTCAAGCTTACCGAGTTCCTCTTTGCAATAGACCCCAAGGCCGAGTATGCCGATTTCTATGAGAAGGCCATGTACAACCATATCCTCTCAACCCAGCATCCCGAGCACGGAGGTTATGTTTATTTCACCCCCATGCGCCCCGCTCACTACCGCGTTTACTCCGCAGTTAATCAGGGTATGTGGTGCTGCGTAGGTACAGGAATGGAGAACCACGGCAAGTACGGTGAATTCATCTACACCCATGACGGCGCCAATAAGCTATGGGTCAATCTGTTCGTGGCATCCCGTCTTAACTGGACGGAGAACAAGGCTGTCATAACACAGGAGACAGATTTCCCCTACTCAGAGTCATCCAAACTGACCCTTAAACTCAAGCGTAAACGCAAGTTCGCCCTGGCCATCCGCTGCCCGGAGTGGACAACTCAGGATTTCTGCATCAAGGTTAACGGCAAGGTATGGTCACAAGGTGTCAAGCCATCATCATACGTAACCATAGAGCGCAAGTGGAAGAACGGTGATGTGGTTGAGATAAGCCTGCCCATGAATACCACTATAGAGGCCCTTGACAACGAGCCCGAGTATCTGGCAGTAAAGCACGGCCCAATTGTTCTGGCCGCCCGCACTGGAACAGAGGGCATGAGCGGTCTTGTAGCCGATGACGGCCGCTGGAGCCACATAGCACACGGACCTCTGGTACCCGTAACCGAGACTCCTATTATGATAGGTACACGCGCGCAACTGGACCAGAAGGTGGCTGCACTCAAGCCTGTACCGGGCAAGCCTCTGCACTACACCGCATCAGGTCTGTTTGACAGCAACCGGTTCCCCAATGTTGAGCTGGAACCGTTCTACAGCCTGCATGACAGCCGCTACGCCATTTACTTCCTGTCACTGAGTCAGGATGATTACGGCAAGATGCTTGATAAGATCAAGGCCGATGAGGCAGCAATGCTGGAGCTGGACCGCCGCACGGTTGATGCAATTGTTCCCGGCGAGCAGCAGCCCGAGGCTGACCACAAGATACAGAGCCAGAACTCAATGACCGGCAATCAGGACAACAAGCCCTACCGTTCAATACGCCGCAGCGGTTCGTTCAGCTATGACCTTTATACTGAAGGCAACACCAACCTGAGTCTGTGCATAGGTTACTGGGGTGCCGAGAACAACCAGAACCGCGCCATCGAGATACTGATTGAGGATATGCCGTTCATTACCGAGACCGAGTTCCCCGCAAACGGTGAGGCCGGGATTGTACGCAAGGAATATGATGTTCCGGTAGGATTCTATCTGGGCAAGGAGAAGATTCGCGTTACTTTCCGCTCGGTTGAGGGCAAGCAGGCTCCCCGCATTTTTGACATCCGCTTCCTGAAATAATTGATTACTGATATGAGATACATTCCTAGTTTTAGCATTGCAGCGTTGGGGCTGGCATTGGCCCTTAACTCGTGTGGCACAAAGGAGCAGGACCCCAAGTTCATGGAGAACCTGCCCTACTATGTTGAGAATCTTGAAGTATTCGGACTCAATCAGGAGCCGGGACGCGCATTCCACATTCCTGAGCGTAACATTTCGCTCAATGGGACCTGGAAGTTCAACCTTTATGAGAACCCTCTGGAGGTTCCAAAGAACTTCTATAAGAGCTCTTTCAATGACCGCAAATGGGGAACCATAGAGGTTCCGTCAAACTGGGAGATGCAGGGATACGGCCAGGCCATGTTCCGTAACGTATCGGCCCCCTTCCCCAACGGTCAGCCATTGTCTATGCTGGAGCGTTTCCAGAAGATTCTGGATGACCCCGATGCATCCGAGCAGCAGAAACGTATGGCCCGCAACCGTATGAACCTGTCCAACCCCTTTGCCGTACGTGTACCGGGTGTCCCCATGGACGTAAACCCCACCGGCGCATACCGCACGGAGTTCACCATCCCTTCAGACTGGAAAGGCGAAGAGGTATTCCTGCGCTTTGAGAAAGTGGCATCCGGATCGTTCGTATGGGTGAACGGAAAGCAGGTAGGTTACAATGAGGGCGCACAGGAGCCCAGCGAGTACGATATCACACCTTATATAAAGAGTGGCAAAAACACACTGGCCGTAATGGTGCTCAAGTTCTGTGACGGATACTATCTGGAGGGACAGGACTACTGGCGTCTGGCCGGTATATTCGATGACGTTACCGTATACTCCACCCCCAAGGTCAGGATCTATGACTGGCAGGTTATAACCGATTTCGGCCCCGACTTTATTGACTCGGACCTCAAGCTGGCCATGGACGTACGCTCATACGGACTGGATGGCAGCGGCTACAAGGTAAAGGCCACTGTTTCAAAGGATGGACGTGAGGTGGCCAGTATGGAGAACGGCCCGTTCAACGTAAAGGACGGAACCAGCACCATAAACCTCTCCGCCAAGGTAAAGGCTCCCAAGAAATGGACAGCCGAGACCCCTGAACTCTATGACCTCACGATGGACCTCATCGGCCCCGACGGAGAGGCTGTAGATCATATCGTAAAGCGCATAGGATTCAAGAAGACCGAGATCCGTGACGCAGTGTTCTACCTGAACGGCCAGCCGCTCAAGGTAAACGCCCAGAACTCACACATGCAGCACCCGTTGCTGGGTCACGCAATGGACGAGGCCACCATACGCCGCGACATGGAGATATTAAAGCAGTTCAACTTTAACGGTGTGCGCACATCACACTATCCTCCTGTAAACGAGTATCTTGACCTGGCCGATGAGTACGGACTCTATATCATAGACGAGACCGGTGATGAGGCTCATGCCACCGAGTATGTGAGCAACATGCCGGAGTTCATAGAGATGTACCGCGAGCGCGTGCGCCAGTTGGTACTGCGTGACCGCAACCATGCCAGCGTCCTGTTCTGGAGCGCCGGAAATGAGAGCGGTGAAGGCAGCGACATCAACGAGGTTGTTGCCGAGGGTAAGAAATATGACCCCACCCGCTACTGGATGTACGGCGGCAATGCTGCGGTTCATCCTGCCGAGGATATCATCGGCCCACGTTATCCCTCACCCGAGGAGCATGAGAGCCGCTACGGCCGTGACATGCGCGACATGCGTCCCTCATTCATGGATGAGTACCTCTCTGTAGCCGGAAACGGCGGCGGTCGTATGGATGACTACTGGCGCGTTATCTACTCCTACCCCAAACTGATGGGCGGTGCCATCTGGGATTTTGTAAGCCCCGGTCTGGAAGAGCCTGTAAGAGCGCTCAAGGACCAGTCACCCTATAACACACCCGCTCATATAATGGGACGTGCCACACTTGAGAAAGGACCTACCGGAATGGCACTTGACCTGCACAAGCAGGAGCAGTGGGTACAGGTCTACAGGGCCGATAATGTTGAGATAAGCGGAGACAAGCTCACCCTTACACTGGATGTATATCCGCGTCTGTTCAACCGCAGCGGCGGTTACCTGATCTGCAAGGGCAGCAACCAGTACGGTCTTAAGCAGCAGGGATTGGAGCGACTTGACTTCTATATCGACAACGGCCGCCGTCAGACCCTGTCAGCCCCACTGCCAGAGGATTGGGAAGACAAATGGCACAACGTAACTGCAGTCTATGACGGCAGTGAGATGAAGATATTCATTGACGGCACACAGGTTGCGTCACAGGCCGCATCGGGCAATATCCGCAATCTGCCCCTGTCACTCTGCATAGGACGTGACGAGCAGTCATGCGGTCAGGATGCCAACCCCTACATCTGCGACGCCATGATTGACAACGTGGGCGTATTCGCCGATGCCGTACTTCCCGGCAGTTTTGATCCCGCCAAGGCAGCCCTGTGGCTTGACTTTGAGGAGGAGCAGAACCAGGGCACATTCTACACATACGGACAGGGAGCCCGCACCTACGGCTCTATCTGGCCTAACCGTGTTCCCCAGCCCGAGATGTGGCAGATGAAGAAATCCGTACAGCCGCTCTCATTCACGCTGGTTGACCTTGTATTCGGCAACGTTGAGGTCTGGAACCGCAATCACTTTACCAACGCCTCAATCTACAACACCAAATGGGCACTCATGGCCGATGACCAGGTTATAGAATCAGGCACAGTGAATCTGGATGTGGAGCCGCTGACCAGAAAGATGGTTAGAATACCGTTCCACAAGCCCGCTAAGATTGAGCCCGGCAAGGAGTACCGTCTGGAGATAAGTTCATCACTTAAGAAGGATGAGATCTGGGCCAAGGCCGGTCATGAGGTGGCATGGGATCAGTTTGAGCTCAAGTCATGGAACAAGCCCGCACCGGCCGCTCCCGCACCTAAGGGAAATGTAACTCTTACACAGGGCAGCAACGGCATCGTTGTAAGCGGACAGGGATTCACCTACCGTTTCAACGCCGTGAGCGGCGCTCTTGAATCAATGAACGTTGACGGCAAGGAACTGCTCAAGGAGCCCATAGCACTCAACGTATGGCGCGCCCCCATTGCCAATGAGATTGACGGATGGAACGGCCGCAGCGCCGGCAATCCCGCTGTCTCCGGTTACGGAAACATCGGCGCCGATGTAGTTCTGGCCGGTCATTACTATTCGGCCTCACTGGATAAGAGAGAACTGGTTCCCGTATCGGTCAAGGCTGTAAAGAGCGGCAGTGACGTGGTTGTTGATGTCCAGGAGCGCTCCATATCGACCAACGGTACGGACAACAGCTTTGATAACAAATGGCACTGGATCATAAAGGCCGACGGAACCATCAATGTCCGTCACAAGGTAACCCCCGGTGGCAAGATAGCCTCCTGGCTGCCCCGTATCGGCGTAACCATGAGTTTGGACAAGTCACTGAGCAAGGTTGAATGGTACGGCCGCGGTCCTCAGGCATCATATCCTGACCGTAAGAGCGGATACCGCATCGGCATTTACAAGACTACAGTGGATGATATGTTTGAGCCCTACCTCATACCGCAGGATTACGGCCTAAGGACCGATAACCGCTGGGTTCGCCTGACCGACAACTCAGGCAAGGGTCTGGAGTTCACAATGGACCAGTACTTCAACTTCAACGCTTATGACTGCACTACCGATAACCTGACCAAGGCTATCTATCAGTATCAGTTGCAGCGTGGAGGCGATATCACCCTGAACCTTGACTACGCAACATCCGGTGTAGGCTGCACTTGTCAAGGCATATTCCGCGATTACCGCGTCCAGCCGGAAACCTACCAGCGCACCATCACCATCCGCCCGCTGCGCTAAGGTTTCACACAGCAAAAAAATAGGTGTCCCAATCGGGACACCTATTTTTATTTGATCTCTTTTAATTCAAATCGGGCTACAAAGGGATTACTGTCAATAGTCAAGGACTTATACACCTCATATGCCTGACGGTATTTGGGATCCTCAGGTTCATTTCCCTCTCCAAATATTTTCCTTGTAACTTCGTCATAAGAAGAGACAACATAAATGCAGTCGCCATCACCGGCAGCCGGATTATCTCTTTCTGAAATTGGATTTTGATACCAGGGCTCATACAGGGCAAACCTTTTATACGAATATGAATGGCCGGTATTCTTATCATAAATGAACAATACATGGAAATCTGAATCTTCATAGTCTGTTACCATGCCGGTAATGAATCCGTCGCATTCAGTTACATAATATAAACCGCACATCACACCTGTTGCGTAATCCTTAACCCTGTATGATCCTTTAGATGAATATTCCGATAACATAGCCGATATTGCATTATCGGATAACCTTTTGTTTTCAGGGACGGTCACCTTGATATACGGTACCGTATCCGTACCGTTTATCTTCCATGCACAATTCTTAAGATATGAAAGGCACAACAGACCGTCATTAGCCCATGATGTAGAACCAACCATTACACCTACATCCTCTTTCCTTGCAAAAAACTCAGATGTCAGATTATTGATATCATCTTTTGAATAACATTTAAAGAAACAGCCGTCCTTGGGATCCATATCCTTACAGATATAACTGGCGCCATTGAACCACGAGTGTGACATATAACCCGGTACATCAAAAGAATCAATATAAGAACCTGACTGGGCATCAAAGACCAGCATCTGGTTCTTGAACCTGTCATAGACAAAGACTTTCCCGTCATACACTGACAGTGATGACGGTTTGAGGAATTCATTTCTGGCACGTCCCTTATTGATGTTCCCGAACTTACAGTTCCCTTCCATGTCAAAGCAGAACAGGCCATCGGCAATAACATACATAAGACCGTCTCTGACTACAATCTGATCTATCTGTCCCATGGGAATGTCTGTCTTGAGAGGGATATAGGACACCGATTCAAACAAATCATACCACGACGGCTCATCAAGAGTATCGCTGATAACAATCTCATATTTAAAATCCGATACATCACCGGCACTTTTGTTGCAACCGGGTAACAAGGCAAGGCAAATAAGGATGGCAATTGTGAAAAAGGACTGTTTCATATCAATCAGGATTCTTCGTTAAAGTAAAGTTTGTAGAATTTGCCGTGCTCGTCCTCACCCTGCTCTATCAATTGGCGTCTGCCGTGCACGTATATGTGGAAGTTCTTGTCCAGTTTTATGACGCTCTTGTAGAGGCGGTTCTGTTTCTTCACGGCGCCCTCGCTCACGTCAAACTGGTCCTGCAGTTGAATCTGACGCTCCTGCTCGTAGCGGTTGCGGTAATCATCAAACATGCCCACCACCTCAGGCTGAGCCATAACCTGCTGCTCAAATGACGGCATATCGAACTTGGGGTTGTTCTTGAAGAATCCCATGGTGCGGCTCAAAAGGTCGGCCTGATCGGCACGGTTCACGTTGAACTGCTTGGGGAGTTCCTGAGCCACAAAGTTGCGGGTCAGTTCCATCACGTTCTGTGTCTGGAAATATGAGTCCTGACGGCGCATCAGGTGCAGATAGTCATCAATCCAGTAACTGGCACCCTGAGTGTTGGTCTTATCGACAACAGCCACCATGTAGCCTTTCTCGCGCTCGTAGTTCATTATGAGCGCACCCTTGTCCAGACGGCGCAGGTTCACGCCATCCACAGGTGATATGTCAAAACCCTCCTCATCGTGCTCAACGGTAAGGAAAGTCTCCTTGTTCTCTATCTTGAACAG
>JAFXMB010000014.1 GCA_017530735.1 Bacteroidaceae bacterium
AAGTGTCTTGAGAACGTGGGCATGCTCCGCACCGATCCCGTTTTGTTTGAGGGTAGGGAGATTGTTCCCATACAGTTCCTCAAGGCTCTGCTGCCCGATCCCGCATCGCTGGGCCCGCGCACAGTAGGCAAGACCAACATAGGCTGCATCTATACCGGCACCAAGGACGGCAAGAAGCGCGCCATCAAGATATACAACGTGTGCGACCATCAGGAGTGCTACAAGGAGGTTGGCTCACAGGCCATCTCTTACACCACCGGCGTTCCCGCAATGATCGGCACCATGATGGTTATGACCGGCCAGTGGAAGGGCGCAGGCGTGTTCAACGTTGAGGAGTTTGATCCGGATCCCTACATGGAGGCCCTGAACAAGTGGGGTCTGCCTTGGGTTGTGGATGAGAACCCTGTAATGGTTGACTGATTTTTGAGGTCGATGACTGCAGAGCAGCTGCATACTCCGTGTTACGTCATTGACCGCGACCGCCTGGAGGCTAATCTCAAGGTGCTACGCGGTGTAATGGACCGAACCGGATGCCGAATTCTGCTGGCGCAGAAGGCGTTCAGTTGCTATGCCGTCTATCCGCTGATATCCCAATATCTCTGTGGCGCTACAGCAAGCGGGCTCTTTGAGGCCCGCCTGTGCCACGAGGAGATGCCCGGGCGTGAGAATCACGTTTTTTCTCCTGCTTTCCGTGAGGAGGACTTCCCGGAGATTCTTAAAATCTGCGATCATATTGTTTTCAATTCTATTCGCCAGTTAGAGAAATTTGGCTCGCTAACTAGGGAGTCAAAAAAACAGGTCGGATTGAGAATAAATCCGCAGATTTCAACACAGCCCTCGGAGCACGCAATTTATGATCCTTGCGCTCCCGGCAGCAGGCTAGGGGTTACCTTGACCGAATTTCGCGAAGGTATCTCTCGGAATCCTGCCTTGCTGGATCTAATTGACGGTCTGCATTTCCACACTCTTTGCGAGCAGAACTCCGATGACCTGGAGACCACCCTGAACGGCTTTGAGGAGCAGTTCCGAGAGTGGCTCCCGCAGATGAAATGGGTGAACTTTGGCGGCGGACACCATATTACCCGAGCTGATTACGATATTCCTCGTTTGGAACACTGCATCGAGCGTATGTCTAAAGGCTACGGCCTTACGGTCTATCTGGAGCCCGGTGAGGCAATAGCCCTCAACGCCGGTTATCTGCACACCCAAGTTCTTGAGGTCCAGCATCACGCAGGCGCGATGGATATCGCCATCCTTGATACATCGGCCGCCTGCCACATGCCAGATGTGATAGAGATGCCGTATCGGCCCCCTTTGCGCGATAGCGGCCTGCCCGGTGAGAAAGCATACACCTATCGTCTTGGCGGCCCTACGTGCCTATCGGGCGATATAATAGGGGAGTACAGCTTTGATGAGCCATTAAAAGAAGGCCAGACCCTCATATTCGAGGATATGGCCATCTACTCCATGGTCAAGAACAACACCTTCAACGGCATGCCCCTGCCCGCAATCTACCTCAAGCAGGGCTCCGACTACACCCTCCTCAAGTCCTTCACCTACACCGACTTCAAGTCCCGCCTTTAAAATGACGCAAAGGGGTCGTTTCGTTTTGCGTCATTTTGACGCATTATTAAACGACCCCTTTGCGTCAAAATATACTTATTTTTTGTGATAATTTGTGGCGTTTTGGTAATCCCGCGTGTCAGTAAAATTTCTTTACTTTGCATTGTTTAATCGTCGGGTCCCGACACAGTAAAAGAAACTCATGAAATACAGTACCACCTATCCCATAACGGCCTCGCAGATGGACGGCAATTACCGTCTCACGGTTGACGGCATACTTTCATATCATGAAAATACCGTAGCCCGATATCTCACATCACTGGGCTTGGCTGCATTTGATATGCAAAAACAGGACAAGACGTGGATAATATCCGAGATTAACGTTGAGATGCCGGGCGTACCGGCTATCTGGACAGAGGATGTTACTTTTACCGTGTGGATAAGTGAGATGTCATCCCTTAGGGTCTGGTTTGATTTTGTGGGCGTTGAGGCTCATACGGGCATTGTGGCAGCCCGCGGCAACAGCTGCTGGTCACTCATATCAATGTCAGGACGCAAACCCGTGGCCTGTGATGGTCTTATTCCGGAGCAGGAAGTTGTGGACGAACTTGTAATAGGTCAACACCGTCGCCGCAAGCCGGGTAATATGGCTGCCGAACCTGTGGAATCGATGGACCATACCATAAACCTGATTGACCTTGATTTTAACGGCCATACCAATAACCGCCGATACATCCAGATGGCGCTGGCCTGTTTCGAGCCCGGTTTTATTAAAGCATACCGCCCGGATATGCTGAACATAAGGTTCATTCATGAGTCCCTGATGGGTGATACCGTAAGGACCGCTACTTACCCCTCTGATGATGACAATACGTTCATAGGCATTTCAACAAACGGTCAAGGACAGGAACTGTGCCGTGTTACAAGCCGCTGGAGGGAACGGGAGCCGCTGCCGGACATTTCGGATTTCAACTATATAAGGAATGAGTGATTTCTTTGTTTCACTGGCGGGCGTTACGGCCCAGATGAGCCCGTATCTGCTGCTGGGATTCCTGATAGCCGGTATCCTGCATGTTTATGTGCCGGGCAGGTTCTATACAAAATATCTGTCATCCGGCAACAGGTTATCTGTGCTGTATGCTGCCCTGCTTGGGGTTCCGCTGCCGCTCTGCTCGTGCGGTGTAATACCCACAGCCATTGGGCTCAAGAACGAACGGGCATCAAACGGTGCAGTGGCATCATTCCTTATTGCCACTCCTCAGACCGGCATTGACTCCATACTGGCCACATTCTCTGTCTTGGGATTAGGGTTTGCACTCATGCGTCCGGCAGCAGCCCTTATAACAGGAGTATGCGGCGGTCTGATAGTAAACCGTTTAGTGTCCGGAAGACAGTATGACGATACCCCTTGCACTGTGGCATCGGCCCAGACAGGAAACCGCCTGTTCAGGGTGTTCAGATATGCCTGTTTCGATATGATTCAGGATATTGGCGCCAGGCTGCTCATAGGTCTGATTATTGCGGCGCTGATAAATGTGGCCGTTCCGGATACTTTTTTCCTCAGGTTCGCTGACCGTCCGTTGCTGCAGATGCTGGTGATACTTGTGGTAGCCGTGCCCATGTACATCTGCTCTACAGGC
>JAFXMB010000117.1 GCA_017530735.1 Bacteroidaceae bacterium
CGGCAGCATCGCTGCTGCTCCAGGTAACCGCCTTATTATCGGCGTTTTCCGGCAAAACCGTCGCCGTCAGCGTCACGCTCTCGCCCACGTTCAAACTGAGTTCGGTCTTGTTCAAAGAAACCGACTGAACGGGAACGGCAGCACTTGCAGTCACAGTAACGGTGCAGAAAGCCGTTTTATCACCATCAACGGTAGAGGCGATAATCACAGCCGTGCCAACAGCAACTGCGGTAATGTTGCCATTTGCATCAACTGTGGCAACTGCTGTAGAACTGCTGGACCAGTTAACAGTCTTGTTCGAAGCTTTGTCGGGATTAACCGTTGCGGTGATGGTCTCAGTATCTCCAACAACAAGGCTTAGTGATGTCTTGTCAAGGGAAACAGACTCTACTGCAACCGTAGCGGGAGTAACAGTTACGATACAAGTGGCAATCTTGCCGCCATCGGCAGTAGTGGCAGTGATTACGGCTGAGCCCGCAGCCACAGCACTAACCGTCCCATCGTCATCAACAGTAGCAACCGAAGTATTGCTGCTAGACCAGGTAACAGCCTTATCGTCAGCGTTTTCCGGCATAACTGCCGCAATCAGGGTCGTGTTTTCACCCACGTTCAAGTTGAGCTCGGTCTTGTCCAAAGAAACGGACTCAACGTGGACAACCGCCTCTTCAAAGACTACTTCAATAGGAGTGAACTGCTGGAATACTTTTCTTTTAATCGTACGGGTCTTAGTACTCTTGAATACAAATTCTCTTCCTGAAATATCTTTCACGGTAAGCGTATACCCCTTCATGAGAGTCACAGGAGGGAGAGAAATCCAAAAGATTTTGCAATCATTTACGTCAGAAGAAGTACCTAATTCAATAGCTGGTTCATATTTGATAGTACATGAGGGGCTATCGACTTCATGCCCATAAAAAGATACTGTAGGAACTTCATCATCATCAAAACCAACATAAGGAAAACCAGATAAAGGTTCTCCATTATTGCTCGTTATAGAAATTGATGAAACTGACACTCCAGAACCATACAGATGAAAACCTAAATAACCTGCTGCATGCTTGAAAAATAAGTTCATATCTTTCCCTCTAGATACAAGTATAGGGGAAACACCAATCCCATTTGAATTGTATTGTTGCACTGGAGGGTAATAAAGCATCATCGTACCATCATAATCAATAGAATGATAACTATGATATGGATAAATGGCATAGTAGTACTCGGCTGCCTCATCATTAAATTCTCCCGCTTGACCTCCTAAGCCACCTTCACCGCCCTCTGTTACAGGGTAGAAATAACCATCAGTAGATCCAGATAAACCATCATAATACCATTGCTCTTTCTTTACTGTTTGAGGAAAAACAGTTATATAGTCATTCTGATTCCAATAAAGACTAAGATTCTCTTTAGCATAAGCTCTGGTGACCAGATCATCCGTTGTAGCCTCTAAGACACCGCGTAGGCGACGTGGCGACTGGGGTTCCGCTAATTCCTCCTTATTAGAACAGGAGGGAAGGATAGCCAAAACCGCCAATATGATACAATAATGAACCTTTCTCATAATAATAATAGCTTACGGTTCCTCAATGTCAGAATAAGAGCCATTCTCGATACCACCTTGCATGACGGCATCTTCACCACCAATCATTACAATTTCTGTCTCCGGCTGAAAATACGTGCGGAGATCCTTTTCGTTGTTCTTTTCCATAATGCTAAAATTTATTGGTTAATAATACATTATATATACTGCTTTTCTGTCGAAATACTTTGCCAGGGCCGCTTAGTATAGCAGCCCCACCAAAGTATGCATTATTCAAATCTCAACCATTGTCTCTAGATGTCTTCAAGGAGAAGGTTCTTGAAGGTCTCAATGTCCGCCTCGCTGATGCCCACTTCGTCAATGAGGTACTTGGTGATGGTCTTCTGGAGCTGGTGGTCGGGATCATTTGCAAAGGTGGAATAATAACTCTTTCCCTTGAAATAGTTCATACCGTCCGCGTATGTTCCGGATGTTCTTTCACGATTACCCATAGTGACGCTGTTGGCAAAACTCGTCAGCTCAAAGTCGATGGAGCAATCCTTGGCGGATACGCCGAGGAGGCCCTCGATGACCAGTCCCCAGTAACCGGTGCGGTCCGAACCGATATAGCAGTGGAAGTAGGACGCTTTGCCACGCTTGGCGCAATCGATGAAAGCCATCATCGTTTCATATACCCTGTCAGGATTGGTCAAAGAGCTACCTGTCGTGCTGCCGATGCCTGTGCCATATCCGGGACCACAATAGACGATATCAGCGTATGAATTCACAGGGTTAGGATACATAACCACAGGATAATTAGAATTCAGGAAAGGATTGTTACGGTTGGAGCTGGAGCCCGAGGCGCTGTTGATATTACCACCGTCACGGAGGTCGTTATCCAGACCGATATTCATGAATTCGGCAAGCACCTTCTTCTCGGCAGTCGTTGTACTGGTCAGATTGGTTCCGCGGTAAATCATGCCATATTTGATCCGCTTCGTACCATCCTTGGTAATCATACCGCCGAGGTCACGGCAGTTATTGGCGTTGTCCTGACTTACCGTGTCGCTGACTTTGAGCATACGGCGCCGGCCTTCCGTATTGAAGGTGGCCTTGTACAGATAATTACTGTTTGCATCATCCACGACCGTACAATAGTATGTCCGACCGGGAATCAGGTTATAGATGTCGTAAGACGTGCTTCCCTTGGTCGCAGTCCAGGTCCAAAACTCGTCGGTCAGCGCCTGGTCGTTATAGACCGTGATGGTTACCGTTCCAGAGCTTGCAGTGCCCCAATCCAGACTGACGGGGTTGGGAATGTCCACACGGGCAGTAGAAGAGCCGCCAGGGTAGTATCCTCCAACGGATGGCGCATAATTTGCGACATGTGTCTTTGAGTTGTTACCGGTGTAGTTATCATCCGTGTAATCGTTCGTACCGTTGTCAAGGTAGTTCTTCACGCTGGAGTTTTCCAGGTTGATGGTTCCCAGAGAGACGAACCCATCCGGTGCTTTCTGGTTGATACGCAGCGTGTAGGAGGCCTCGGCAGGGGCATACTC
>JAFXMB010000015.1 GCA_017530735.1 Bacteroidaceae bacterium
AATGGGGGACTCCTATTCTACTTTCACAGGTACAATGCCCAAGTATTATGACACATTCTATCCCAACCAGTTCTGCGGCGTAACAGAGCAGAGCCAGCAGTGGTGGGCTCAGGTGATAGAGAAGAACGGATGGGTTCTTGAAAAGAACGATTCATGGTCTGGCAGTACCGTATGCTGCCGCGGTTACAACCACGACGACTATTCTGACCGTGCTTTCGTAACCCGTCTGAACTGCATCGGCGCCCCCGATATCCTGTTCATATTCGGCGGTACCAACGATGACTGGACACACGAGCCCTTTGGTGACTACAAATATTCAAACTGGACAAAGGAGGACCTCTATTTCTACCGTCCGGCATTCGCATACCTGCTTGACAACCTCAAGAAACTCTATCCCAACATGAAGATCTACTCACTTCTGAATGACGGTATGTCAGAGAACCTGGGTGAGTCAATGAGGGAGATCTGCAAGCACTACAATGTTCCCGTAATCGCAGTCGAGGGCATTGAGAAGCGCATGAATCACCCCACAGCTGCCGGTATGACCAAGATCGCCGAGCAGATTCAGGCCTTCCTGGACGCAGAGAAGAAGTAAGATGGTAAAGATAATGGGAATCATAAACGTGACCCCTGACTCCTTCTGGAGCGGGTCACGTGTTCAGGACAAAACCACTCTTCTGGAAAGAGTCCGCTTTATGATATCCCATGGGGCCGATGCCATTGACGTAGGCGGCTGCTCCACACGTCCGGGTGCCGTGCAGGCATCGGCCGATGAAGAGATGCAGCGCCTGGAATGGGGACTCGAAACCATTCGTGCCGAGTTTCCTGACATACTGCTCTCAGTTGATACCTACCGCCCGCAGATTGCAGAACGATGCGTTCGTGAGTGGAAGGTTGACATCATAAACGATGTTTACGGGGGCAATGATGACATGTATAAGGTGGTGGCCGATACGGGTGCGCAGTATGTGCTCATGTGGTCGGAAACCATCAAGGAGGATCCTGTGGGAGAGATGATGTCATTTTTTAAGGAGAGACTGCAGATAATGGAGAAGGCCGGCGTGGATGTAAAGCGCAAGGTGATTCTGGATCCGGGATACGGATTCGGAAAGACCGTTGAGCAGAACTACACCGTACTTGCCAATCAGCGCAGGCTGTGTGAACTGGGACTGCCGGTACTGTCGGCACTTTCACGCAAATCAATGGCGTGGAAACTGCTTGAGATTACTCCTGAGCAGGCGCTGCCGGCTACCATCGTAATGAACACGGTGGCCATAGAGCAAGGCGCAGACTGGATACGCGTTCATGACGTTGAGGAGGCCTCCCATACCGTCCGCATAATGCAGGCATTAAAAGACAACAAATAAGATATGGTTGACTATTTCGTATCATTCGGTATCAAGGACATAATAGACGTGGTGTGCGTCTCGCTGCTCCTTTTCTATCTGTACAAACTGATGAAGAGGACCGGATCACTCAACATGTTCATAGGAATCCTGGTGTTCATCCTGGTTTGGATCGTAGTGTCACAAGTCCTCAAGATGCAACTCTTGGGCGCCGTGATGAACAAATTGGTCGATGTGGGTGTGATAGCCCTGATCGTACTGTTTGCCGATGATATCCGTCACTTCTTCCGTGACATCGGCACATCAACCCGTACCCGCAAACTGTTCCATTGGCTTGTACGCCGTCATAACGGTCAGGATCTGACCAAGTGGGAGCCTGTGGCCAAGGCCTGCGAGAGCATGAGCCACAACAAGGAGGGTGCTTTGATTGTCATTGGTGAGACCGATGAGCTGCATGACGTGATTGCATCGGGTGAGGCGGTGAATGCCAATATCAACCAACTCCTTATAGAGAACATCTTCTTCAAGAACAGTCCGCTGCATGACGGCGCAATGATCATAGTGGGCGACCGCATTGAATCTGCCGCCTGCATATTGCCCGTGTCACAGTCTGAGGAACTGCCCAAGTCATTCGGTCTGCGTCACCGTTCCGCCATGGGAATAACTGAGAAGACCAATGCCGTGGCAGTGGTAGTATCCGAGGAGACGGGAATCATATCGGTTTTCCATAAGGGTTCATTCCAGCGTGACATGAAAGCCGATACGCTCATGCATTTCCTCTCGGAGAATGTCAGATAAGCAAACCTGTACTGTGCCAAACTGTCATAACCGGTGACACTTTACACCCTTATGGCAGTTTGGCATGTTTTTGGCTCTTACCTCATTGCCCGATGAGGGGCTTTTAAGTCGCAAACAAATAACTAAAACAATAAGAATATGAACATCAAACCGTTAGCAGACAGAGTTCTGATTCTTCCGGCAGCAGCCGAGGAGAAGACCATCGGCGGAATCATTATCCCCGATACAGCCAAGGAGAAACCCCTTAAGGGTGAGGTAATAGCAGTAGGTAACGGCACCAAGGATGAGGCAATGGTACTCAAGAAGGGTGACCAGGTACTGTATGGCAAATATTCAGGCACTGAGCTTGAAGTTGAGGGTGAGAAATACTTGATTATGCGTCAGAGCGACGTTCTGGCAGTGGTTGAAAAATAATAAGGAGATACTATTATGGCAGCAAAAGAGATACTTTTCAATATGGATGCCCGTGACCTTATGCGTCAGGGCGTTGACGAGCTTGCAAATGCAGTCAAGGTTACACTTGGACCTAAGGGCCGCAACGTTATCATAGAGAAGAAGTTCGGTGCTCCCCAGATCACCAAGGACGGTGTTACCGTAGCCAAGGAGATTGAGCTGGCCGACTCATTCAAGAACACCGGTGCACAGCTGGTCAAGAGCGTTGCCTCAAAGACCGGTGAGGATGCAGGTGACGGTACAACAACCGCTACCGTTCTGGCTCAGAGCATCGTAAATGTAGGTCTTAAGAACGTTACCGCAGGTGCCAATCCCATGGACCTGAAGCGCGGTATTGACAAGGCCGTTGCAGCTGTTGTTGAGAACATCAAGAAGCAGTCAAAGGCTGTCGGTGACAACTTTGACAAGATCGAGCAGGTTGCCACCATCTCTGCAAACAATGATGCCGAGATAGGTAAGCACATTGCCGAGGCTATGCAGAAGGTTTCAAAGGATGGCGTTATCACCATCGAGGAGGCCAAGGGCCGTGACACATACATTGACGTTGTTGAGGGTATGCAGTTTGACCGCGGTTATCTGTCATCATACTTTGTAACCGATACCGAGAAGATGAACTGCGTTATGGAGAATCCTCTGATTCTTATCCATGACAAGAAGATATCAAATCTGAAGGACCTGCTTCCTATCCTGGAGCCCGCCGTACAGAGCGGCCGTCCTCTGCTGATCATTGCCGAGGATGTTGACTCAGAGGCTCTGACCACACTGGTTGTAAACCGTCTGCGTTCAGGTCTTAAGATCTGCGCCGTAAAGGCACCGGGATTCGGTGACCGCCGTAAGGAGATGCTTGAGGATATCGCCGTGCTGACAGGCGGATTCGTAATCAGCGAGGAGCGTGGCGTTAAGCTGGAGCAGGCTACAATGGATATGCTTGGCACAGCCGAGAAGATTACCATCACCAAGGACAACACCACTATCGTTAACGGTAAGGGTGAGAAGGCCAAGATTGCCGACCGCGTAGCTCAGATCAAGGCTCAGATCAAGACCACCACAAGTGACTATGACAAGGAGAAGCTCCAGGAGCGTCTTGCCAAACTGTCAGGCGGTGTTGCAGTAATCAAGGTAGGTGCTCCCTCTGAGACCGAGATGAAGGAGAAGAAGGACCGTGTTGATGATGCCCTGTGCGCTACCCGTGCCGCAATCGAGGAGGGTATCGTAGCCGGTGGCGGTGTTGCTTACATCCGTTCAATCAGCGCTCTTGACAAACTGAAGGGTGACAATGCCGATGAGCAGACCGGTATCCAGATTATCCGTCGCGCCATTGAGGAGCCTCTGCGTCAGATTGTGTTCAACGCAGGTAAGGAGGGATCGGTAGTAGTTCAGAAGGTTCTGGAGGGCAAGGGTGACTTTGGTTACAACGCCCGCTATGACCGCTATGAGGATCTGGTAAAGGCCGGTGTGGTTGATCCCGCCAAGGTTACACGTGTGGCTCTTGAGAACGCCGCCTCTATTGCAGGTATGTTCCTGACAACCGAGTGCGTGATCGTAGAGAAGAAGGAAGACAAACCGATGCCTGCTATGGCTCCCGGAATGGGCGGCATGGATGGCATGATGTAATAAATGCAGAAATTGAAAAAAGGCGTGCGATGATTTATCGCGCGCCTTTTTTTGTACCTTTGTGACTATGATTAGATTAGCGATTCTGGCATCGGCCAATGGTACTAATGCGCAGGCGATAATTGAGGCTGTGCGTGCCGGCAATTTGGATGCTGATGTAAAGGTGGTTCTGACCAACAAGGTCGATGCAGGTGTGATTGAGCGTGCACGTAAGTTGGGAATACCTGTGGAGATAATACCTTCCAAAGGAATACGCAACCGTGCGGAGTACGATGCTTTGGTGGTTGAAGCGCTGAGAAAATATGACGTTGATACTATAGCTTTGGCTGGTTGGATGAGGATTCTGAGTGAGGTGTTCGTGAATGCTTTTGAGGGAAGGATACTGAATCTGCATCCGGCACTTCTGCCAAGCTTCAAGGGTGCTACGGCTATTGCCGATGCATACGAGCATGGTGTCAGGATTACGGGTTGCTCGGTTCATCTGGTTACTCCGGAGTTGGATGCCGGTCCGGTGATCATTCAGGCGGGCGTTCCGGTGAATGGGACGGTTGATGAGCTGGAGGCGCAGATTCACCGCATGGAGCACCGCATTTTCCCGCAGGCCCTGCAGTGGTTCTCGGAAGGACGTATCAGTGTTGAAGGCCATAAAGTGTACGTTGCACCTGCCGGACATAAAGTAAAGAAGATTGATTACATAGAGGGTTGCCTGGTTTCGCCGGCACTCGAAGAAAAAATATAGGCTTATGAGTAGAGAAGACACCCCCACGGCTCATATCGCAGCGCAGTATGATGATATAGCCAAGACCGTGATAATGTGCGGAGACCCTCTCCGTGCCAAGTTTATAGCCGAGAAGTATCTGGATAGTCCCAAACTCTTTAATGAGGTTCGCGGAATGCTGGGTTACACCGGACTGTACAAAGGCAAGCGTGTATCGGTAATGGGTCACGGCATGGGTATCCCCTCTATTGGTATCTACTCTTATGAACTGTTCAACTACTATGATGTGGAGAATATCATCAGGGTGGGTACGGCAGGTGCCCTTACAGCCGATATGAAGATAGGCGATATGCTCTTTGCACAGGCTGCTTGCACTGACTCTGATTACGGACATCAGTACGGATTCCCCGCCAGGTTTGCGCCTATTGCCGATTTCGGTCTGCTTGAGAGCGCCGCACGTGTGGCCCGTGAGAACGGATTCCCATTCCAGGTAGGCAACATATACAGTGCCGATGTGTTCTACGACGAGTCTGACAAGCAGATGAAATGGGGCAAGTTCGGCGTGAAGGCTGTCGAGATGGAATCGGCCGGACTCTATATCAATGCCGCGGCATCGGGCAAGAAGGCGCTTACCATCTGTACCATATCGGACCAGTTGGTTCACCGCAAGTATGCATCGACCGAGGAGCGCCGCAGCAGCTTTACCAACATGATGAAGGTGGCACTTGAGATAGCATAAACCATATGAAAGAGATTCTGCAGCGCATAGATGACGCTTTGGACGGCCGGTATGCTGCGGCAGAGCTTGAAACAATAAAGAAGGCACTGTGTCTGGAGTATCTGGGCATCAGTGCCGTCTCTTTTTATACTAAAGAGAAACTGTCTGCGGATACAGATAAGCTGGATAAGGCACTTGCGCGTCTGGCCAAAGGTGAACCTTTACAGTATGTGATAGGTTTAACACCTTTCTGCGGACTGACTTTCAGGGTCGATGGGCGGGTACTGATACCGCGTCCCGAGACTGCGGAACTTGTAGATTGGGTGGCAGGGGATGCAGCTCCAAACGGTTCTCTGCTGGATGTGGGCACCGGCAGCGGATGCATTGCCATAAGCCTGGCTCATCGTCTGGCGGGTTGGAAGGTGCAGGGATGGGATATCAGCGAGGGCGCCCTTGAGGTGGCCCGCGAGAACAATACTCTTAACGGTACTGAGGTTGAATTCCGCAAGGCCGATATTCTCAAGGCTGAACCGGATTGCAGGCTTGATGTGATTGTGAGCAATCCTCCTTATGTAATGGAGTCTGAGAAGGCTCAGATGGAGGATACGGTGCTGGATTATGAGCCTCACCTGGCTCTGTTTGTGTCGGACTCTGACCCGTTGCTTTTCTATAAGGCAATTGCGGAGTTTGGGCATCGGGCCCTTAATACGGGCGGAAGGCTCTATTTTGAGATCAATCCCCTCCTGGTGGAGGAGATGAAGGATATGCTTATGGGTGCGGGCTACCGTGATGTTCAGGTCCGCAATGATATATTTGGAAAACCACGAATGATAAAAGCTATACTATGACTGAATCTGAAGGAAAGACACTTGCCGAGCGATACTGCTCGGGTGCCGAGCACTGCTGCCAGGAGGTGAGGCAGATGCTGGAGCGTCACAAGGCGGAGAACGCTGACATTGAGCGGATAATCCGTCATCTGGTTAAGGAGGGATACATTGATGAGTCCCGTTATGCCGCTGCCTTTGTCCATGACAAGGTGCGTTTTGCCAAGTGGGGGAGGGTAAAGATTGGCCAGGCTCTATGGCAGAAACGCATCCCTGCGGGTGTGGCCGATGAGGCTCTGTCCCGTATTGACGAGGATGAGTATCTGACGGCTCTAAAGGATGTCGTCGCCTCACGTTACCGCCAGACTAAGGGCGCAACTGAGTATGAGCGCAAGATGAAGACCATGAAATCTGTCTGCAGTCGCGGTTATGAGCCGTCGCTTGTGCGCAAGGTTCTGAACCTGCAGGATTCCTCTGATGATTGATTATGGAGTCGGGTGGTTTCAAGCGCCCGGGGCTTCTGCGTAAACTGTTTGAGTTTGTTTTTCCGCATTACTGCAAGGTTTGCGGGCACAGGCTTGATCCTTCCGAGGAGCAGCTTTGCGTCACTTGCTTTCTGGGTATGCCGCGGTTGGGTTACCGCGCTGATGTTATCAATCCTACTGAGCGGATGCTTCTTACTGAGAAGAGTCTGGTCAGGGCGGCTTCGGTGCTTCATTACAGCAAGGAGAGTGATTACCGCAATATCCTTTTTCATCTTAAGTACTGGCGGCATCCTCAGGTTGGGGTCTGGCTGGCCAGGGTGGGGGCTCAGGAACTAATCCCTCAAGGGTTCTTTGAGGGGATTGACTGCATTGTTCCCATGCCTATTACCTATTGGAAAGAGATAAAGCGCGGGTATAACCAGTGCTCTTTTATAGCAAAGGGTATACGTAAGGCTACAGGTCTTCCCATTATCAATAACGCTGTAAAGTGTGTCAAGGCTCATTCCAAGCAGGCTGGTCTTGGCAAGTATCAGCGTTGGAACAATGCGCAGGATCTTTTTGCGGTTACGGATCCATCGGCCCTGGCCGGGAAACATGTGCTGGTGGTTGATGATGTGATTACCACCGGTGCTACCTTATGCTCTCTTATTGATGTTATGGAGGAAAAAATACCTAATCTGAAGGTTAGTGTGTTCACTCTTGCAGTGGCAGAC
>JAFXMB010000118.1 GCA_017530735.1 Bacteroidaceae bacterium
AAGGCGATTCAAGAATACAATCGGGCAATCGAACTGGTTCCAGACTTTGCGATAGCCTATAACAATCGCGGATTGGCTTACACGTTGTCGGGTAATTTCAATCAAGGCGTGTCCGACTCGACGAAAGCTCTGCAGCTGGACCGCAGCGCTTGCGTGGAGGAGTTCAAGTGGAACGAAGACGGCACATTCCCGTTCATGAAGTTTACCAAAGAGGGTGTTGTGACTCCCGTTAAGAACCTGGATCCGTACACTCGCGTTGAGGCTGAGACTCAGGCCGAATCACGCGGACTCAAGGTAGACCGTCGTGCAGGCCGTGACCATTTTGTTACCGATATCGATGACGGCGACTGGATTCGCGTACGCTCGGTTGACTTTAAGGAGTGCGGCCAGAAGGCTGTAGTGGTTGTGGTAGGCGAGCAGAAAGGCAAGGGAACCATAGAGTTCTACACCGACAACATGGAGGGCGAGCCCTTCTGTAAGGTGCCCGTAAATACCGACAATGCAGGATTCCGCACCGCAGCATTCACATATCTGATTGATACCGATGTACAGGGCGTACACGATGTCTATCTCAAGTTCAGTTGCGAGACAGAGAAACCGTTCACCCTTGACTGGTGGCAGTTCAACGCGCACGCCAACATGCCGGTAATACAGACCCGCTTTACGGCCGATCCCGCTCCCGTAGTCATTGACGGTAAGGTATATCTCTACACCACCCATGATGAGGATGGTGCACGCGGTTTCCAGATGTTTGACTGGCTGCTGTACGTATCGGACGATATGGTAAACTGGCAGGACTACGGTCCGGTGGCATCACTTGACGATTTCAAGTATTATGACGGTAAGAACGGTGCGTGGGCCGAGCAGGTGGTTGAGGCTAACGGTCAGTATTACATGTATTGTCCCATTCACGGTCACGGAATAGGCGTTCTGGTATCGGACACACCTTACGGTCCGTTCAAAGATCCGCTGGGAGAGCCTCTGATATGACAGAAAGAGCACTGGAACGATATCGATCCCACTGTTCTGATTGATGATGACGGTCAGGCTTATATGTACTGGGGCAATCCCGAGGTCTATTCGGTCAAGCTGGGCAAGGATATGATTTCACTTGACGGGCCTATTGTAAAGCATCCCAAGATTCAGGATTATCAGGAGGGCCCGTGGATATGGAAGCATGACGGACACTACTATCTGGCGTTTGCATCCACCTGCTGCCCCGAGGGTATCGGCTATGCCATGAGTGACGGTCCCGAGGGTCCCTGGGAGTACAAGGGTCACATCATGGACCACACCGTGCGCACCCGCGGCAACCATCCCGGAATCATCGAATTCAATGGCAAGAGTTATGTTTTCGGCCTTAATTATGACATAATGCATCTTAAGACCTTTGCTCATGCCGAGCAGCGTTCAGTATCGGTTGCCGAGATGCATTACAATGAGGACGGCACAATTCAGGAGGTTCCCTATTTCCTGGACAATGTGGTTGAACAGGTCAAGAACTTTGATCCCTACCGTAAGGTCAAGGAGGAGTATCTGCGCCGTGTAGAGGCAGAGACCATGGCATGGGGATACGGACTCAAGACCTCTTATGAGGATTCAGAGAATGATTATGACGAGACAATAGGATATCTGCCCAGGAACATGTACGTTCATGACATTGACGACGGCGAGTATATTCTGGTACGCGGTGTGGACTTTGGCCGTAAGGGGGCCAAGAAGATGCTGGCTGCTATAGGTTCAGACGGTTATGGCTGTCTGGAGGTTCGTCTGGATGCCCCTGACGGTCCAATGAAGGCTCTGATTGCGGTAACTCCCACAGGCGGAAAGACGGTATTCAAGACCTATACGGCCAAATTCAAAAAACGCATCCGCGGTGTCCATGACCTCTATTTCGTATTTACGGGAGCAGGCAAGGATCTGTTCACATTTGACTGGTGGAGGATGAAGTAACTCGGCTTTTTAGTACCTTTGCGGCCGGATTTATACCAAGTAGATGATGAATAGGTTCATTGCGTTTGCATTACTTACTGTATTTCTGGCCGTACCTGCCAAATCTTCAAATTATACCTTCGATGTAAAACTGCCTGTTGTTCCTATAGATACTGATAACCCGGGACTGAATAAGAGCGGAGCTATAGTACTCGGTACCGAGGCTGCGCTCATAACAGGTATCATGACATCGCTTTACGTGTCATGGTATTCGGGCTCCCAAACTGGAGGATTCCACTTCTATAATGACAATAAGGAGTGGCTGCAGATGGACAAGGTGGGTCATGCCAACTCCTGCTACAACTTTGCCAACATAGGTTATGAGGCTCTTGTCATGGCGGGAATTGATGAGAAACATGCCATACTGTACGGTGCCCCCTTGGGTATTACCGTCATGACCCTTGTCGAGGTATTTGACGCCATGTCAAGCAGCTGGGGTTTCTCATGGGGCGATATGGGTGCCAATATTCTGGGAACAGGACTTTTTATGGGCCAGCAGGCCTTGTGGCATGAGCAGCGAATAGCACTCAAGTACTCCTATCATAATTCAGGACTCTCCAAATACAATGTCAGCAACCCTGCCACTATGGAAAGGGATTACATAATGGGTAAGGACTGGCTGGACCGTCTCTATGAGGATTACAGCGGTATCACCATCTGGGCGGCCTGCGATGTCAAGTCACTTTTTATGAAGGAAACAAGCCGATATCCCTCATGGCTGGGCTGGGCCATCGGTTACAGCGCCGAGGGCATGACCGGCGAATACAACAACTATCAGCCTGCAGGCAAGGCCGGATTGGACGGTAACTGGGGCCGCGGCTGGGAGTATGATCCTGCAAACGCCCCCGGTCAGCTCAAATACCTGCCCAATGACGCCCGTCAGCGCAGGTTATTACTTGCGCCTGATATAGACATCTCCCGCATTCCCTGCCGCAACAAGACCCTGAAACATGTCTTGAGGGTACTAAGCGCCATCAAGATTCCCACACCTACACTCGAGTATCGTCCCGGCCAGAACCGCCTGGCCTGGCATTGGTTCTATTTTTGACACAGTAGGGACGGTTCCTATTGTGTCATTTTTTATCTTTGCAGTATGAGTCACAATCCTTTGTTACCGTTTTTGGTTGAGGGTCGGATAGAGGCCGGGTGTGATGAGGCCGGACGCGGCTGTCTGGCAGGCCCCGTTTATGCCGCTGCAGTGATTCTGCCGCCTGATTTCAGCAATGAACTCTTGAATGACTCCAAGCAACTGACCGAGAAACAGCGCTATGCTTTAAGGCCGATAATCGAGAAGGAGGCGCTGGCCTGGGCTGTTGGAATTGTTGACAATGTTGAGATTGACAAGATAAACATACTCAAGGCATCATTTACGGCCATGCATCGGGCAATAGACCAACTTAAGGTACGCCCCGAGCATCTGCTAATAGACGGTAACCGTTTCATCCCCTATCCGGGAATACCGCACACCACCATCGTGAAGGGCGACGGCAAGATGATGTCCATTGCGGCCGCATCGGTCCTGGCCAAGACCTATAGGGATGATTTCATGGACAAGATAGCTTTGGAGTATCCCCAGTATGACTGGCTGGAGAACAAGGGTTATCCCACAAAGAAACACAGGGACGCCATTAAGCAATATGGAACCACTCCCTATCACCGTATGTCATTCAACCTTTTGGGTGACGGACAGTTGTCATTTGATTTTTAAAACCGATATGAATAGAAGGACTGTTTTACTGTTGTTGTTGACATCTTTTGCGTCTTGTACGGCGTGGGATGATTTCTTTAATAAGGATAAAATGAATGCCGATCCGGACTCATATGTGGACGGTAACGGACAGTTGTACAACATGGGTTTTGACCTCTGGTGTTATGAGGACGGTGATGCGGTGTTCTATGATTCACTTGCCACCGATGAACAGAAAAAGGTATGGGGATCGGCCAATTCAAGTACGGCATCATTCGGAAAACCTACATGCGTTCCGGACAGCGTGATGGTGGCGGTTGAGGGGCCGGGCAAGTATGCCGTCAAACTCAAGACGCAGCAAATAAACGCCCTGTTCGTAAAGAAACTGGCAGCCGGAAGCATCTTTACCGGCAGTATGGGCAATATCAATCTCTCCAAACTTACAGCTACGCTCAAGTGGGGTATTCCGTTCACTCTCAGGCCCCAGGCGCTTGAAGGGTATGCCTGCTATATGCCCAAGACAATCAATGTAGCCAATGATCCGTATAAGGATAAGAAGGGGACCCTTGACAACGGTCATGTGGCCGTGTATCTGACCGATTGGGACAAACAGTTTACGGTCGATCCGGGCAAAGGCAGGTTTGTGGACCCCGAGGACGAACATATCATCGGTTATGGCATCATTACCTTTGACAGTATCATGAACGGATATGAAAAGTTTACCATCCCAATTGAGTATTACAATGACCGTACTCCCAGGTATGTGGTGGTAGTGGGCTCTTCAAGTTCATTCGGTGATTATTTTACGGGCGGCGAGGGTAGCACCCTCTGGCTGGATGAGTTTAGGTTTGTTTATTAAAACGACGCAAAGGGGTATTTCTTTTAGTCGCTTCGCTTGGTAAAAGCGTCCCTTCGGGCCGAGCGCGTTTTGCGTCATTTTTTTTATTTGCAAAAAAGTCAATTAACTGACCATGCTTAAGAAATGTAGAATTATTCTGGCGGCGTTGTTTCTGATAGGGATAACCCTGCTGTTTCTGGGCGTAGGCCACAACTGGTGGGGCTGGATGGCCAAACTCCAGTTCCTGCCTTCCCTGCTGGCCCTCAACCTAATAGTCATAATAGGTGTAGTACTGCTCACCCTGCTGGTGGGCCGCATCTATTGCTCGGTAATCTGTCCGATGGGCGTTTTCCAGGACCTGATTATCTGGATTCACCGCAAAACGAGCAAGCTTTTCACAAAGAAAAGCCTCAAGTTCAAGTACGTGGGTGAGCACAAATGGGTGCGTTACGGAGTGTTGGTACTTTCAATCGTGTCGATAATAGCCAGCGGTCAGATGCTGATTGCCCTCATAGCCCCGTACAGCGCATACGGCCGAATGGTCCGCTCCGTTGCCGCCATGGGGTCCGATACAATGACGCCCGTGCTTATCATAACCGGACTTCTGACGCTGGTAATCATCTGCATCTGCGCCTGGATGTGGGGCAGGGAGTACTGCAACACCGTCTGCCCGGTAGGAACCACGCTCAGCCTTCTGAGCCGATTCTCACTGCTGCGTCCCGTAATAGACGAGAGCAAGTGCATAAACTGCGGCAAGTGCGCCCGCGGCTGCAAGTCCGGATGCATTGATTTCAAGGCACACAGGATTGATTACAGCCGATGCGTGGACTGCTTTGACTGCATTGAGACCTGCGCAGAGGATGCGCTCAAATTCAAATACGTATGCAACCGTAAGCCCGTCAAGGCCGATGCCCCCGCAGATGAGGGCCGACGCGCGTTCCTGGTAACCGCTGCCGTAGTGGCCGCAGGTGCAGCCGCCAATGCCCAGGACCATATGCACGGCGGACTGGCCGAGGTAATCGCCAAGAAATCACCCGAGCGCTCTGAGCGTCTGGTTCCGCCCGGATCAGGCAGTGTAAAGAGTTTCTACGACCACTGCACCGGCTGCCAGCTCTGCGTGAGCGCCTGCAAGAACAAGGTGCTGCGCCCGTCATCGGACCTGGAGCATTTCATGCAGCCGGTGATGGAGTATGACAAGGGTTACTGCCGTCCGGAATGCAACGCCTGCAGCCAGGTATGCCCGGCCGGAGCCATCAAGCCGGTAAGTGTGGAGCAGAAACTGGCTGTCCGCATAGGCGTGGCTCATGTAAATCTGGACCTCTGCCTGCCAGCAACAGGTAAGGACAGTTGCGGCAACTGCGCATATCACTGCCCGTCGGGCGCTATAAGGATGGTGCGTCAGCCTGGATCACGTATGCAGATACCTACCGTATCCGAGGACCGGTGCATAGGCTGCGGAGCATGTGAGAATCTTTGCCCCTCACGCCCCATAAGCGCCATCACCGTTAACGGATTATCTATTCACCACAATGCCTGATTACTATGGACAGAAGAGATTTTATCAAATATATGGGAGCGGGCGCTGCTGCATTGGTTCTTGATTCCTGCACCCCCAAGGCCGCCAAGAATCCCGGCAAGACCGGAACGTCAAACAAGGACCTGCACGGAGAGATGCTGCAGCACTATCCCGGCATAGGAGTGCTGGGTTACGGATGCATGCGCTGGCCGCAGAAACGTAACGAGCAGGGTAGGCAGGTTATTGATCAGGAAGAGGTAAACCGCCTGGTTGACTTTGCGTTGGAGCATGGTGTCAACTACTTTGACACATCGCCTGTTTATCTGGGAGGTGACAGCGAGCGCGCCACAGCCGAGGCCCTTAACCGCCATCCGCGTGAGAGCTGGCTGATTGCCACCAAGATGTCGGTGTTCAACGCTACATCATATGATGACTGTGTGGCAATGTACCATAAATCACTTGATATATTCAAGACTGACCATCTGGATTATTATCTGCTGCATGGCATAGGTACTCTGAATGATTTCAACACCCGCTTTAAGAATACCGGTGTGATGGAGTTTTTGCTTAAGGAGCGCGAGGCCGGTCATATACGCAATCTGGGTTTCTCGTTCCACGGTAACCAGGAGGGCTTTGACCAGATAATTGCCTTACATGACCAGTACCACTGGGACTTTGTCCAGATCCAGATGAACTATGTGGATTGGGAGCATCCAAACGGCCGAAACACCCGTGCCGATTATCTCTATGCCGAACTCGATAAGCGTGAGATTCCAATCGTGATAATGGAGCCTCTGCGCGGCGGAGCCTTATCGGACGTACCGGCTCAGATTGCCGACCAACTCAAGGAGCGTGAGCCCGAGCGCTCAATAGCATCATGGGCGTTCCGATATGTGGGCAGTTTCCCGCGTGTGCTCACTGCATTGAGCGGCATGACCTATATGGAGCATCTGGTTGATAACCTGGAGACATATCTGGATTTCC
>JAFXMB010000119.1 GCA_017530735.1 Bacteroidaceae bacterium
TCATCAAAGCCGGAATCCAGCCCTGCGGCCTGGGCTGCCGAGACACCCTGCGCTTTGAAGCCGGTCTCCCCCTGTATGGAGACGAACTCAGTGCCGATATCAGCCCCATAGAAGCCGGCCTTGGAATCTTCTGCAAACTGGACAAAGCCGAATTCATAGGCCGCGAAGCCCTTGTAACCCAAAAAGAACTGGGAGTAGAAAAGAAACTGGTCGGAATAGAAATCTTTGATCGTGCAATACCGCGTCATGGATATCCAGTCGAGTTAGAAGACGGCACCGTAATAGGCGAGGTTACAACGGGTTATCATAGCATCTCTCTTGACAAAAGCATCTGCTTTGCATTGGTTAAGTCAGAGTATTCCGCACTGGATACAGAATTATATATCCGCATCCGTAAAAAGGTATTCCCCGGCAAAGTAATCAAAAAGCGTTTCTATCAAACCAATTACAAAAAATAACTTTGGCTTTGGCGTTGGCTTTGGCTACCATCCGGCGGGATGAAATCAGGCGACGAGAAATCCAAACTAATACTTAAAACACATGAGGAATTTTAGAAATTATGAAATTTATCAAGAGGCTATGGATATAGCTACATTGGTTTACAAAAAGACCAAAACGTTTCCAAAACATGAGGTGTTTTCATTGACAAACCAATTAAACAGAGCAGTGGTTTCTATAGCTTCTAATATAGCAGAAGGGGCTTCAAGAGAATCTGAGAAGGAGTTTTCCCATTTTCTCGAAATAGCAACAGGTTCCGCATTTGAGGTAGAAACGCAATTGACAATAGCCAAGAATTTAGGTTATTTGAAAGAGGAGGAAATAGAACCGATACTTGCCAAATTAGGTAAGGTAGAGAGACAATTAAACCAATTGATAATAATGTTAAACAATAAAAAGGTTGAGGTTGGCCCAAGCAAAAGCCAAGGCCAAAGCCAAGGCCAAAGTATAAAATTATGAGCAAGATTATTGAAGGCTTAAAGTACAGCGAAACCCACGAGTGGGTAAAAGTAGAAGGTGACATCGCAATCATCGGAGTAACAGACTTCGCCCAGAAAGAAATGGGTGAGATAACCTATGTAGACTGCCCCGACGTAGATGATGAGATAGAGAAGGGCTCAGAGTTCGGAGCTCTGGAGAGCGTAAAGGCTGCCAGCGACCTCTTCAGCCCCGTAAGCGGAACCGTTACCGAGGTAAATGAGGACGTTGTTGACGACCCCAAGCTGGTAAACGATGACGCCTTTGAGAACTGGATCATCAAGGTGCAGATGAGCGACGCATCAGAGCTTGACGACCTGATGGACGCATCGGCCTACAAAGCATTTATCAAAGAGTAATGGCCGGATTCCAGTATTTCCCTCACACCGATGAGGATATAAAAGCCATGCTGGAGAGGATAGGCGTAAACAGCCTTGACGATCTCTACGCCGACGTCCCGCAGGATTGCCTCTACAAAGGAGAGTATGACCTGCCCGACGCCATGACCGAGCAGCAGGTAAGAGATTTCTTTGAAGGTCTTGCCGCCAGGAACCCAAGGCTGAAGGTATTTGCCGGAGCCGGAGCCTATGACCACTACACCCCTGCCGTAATCCCCTACATAATCCAGCGCAGCGAGTTCCTGACCGCCTACACCCCATACCAGTGCGAGATATCGCAGGGAACGCTAAGGTATATATTCGAGTACCAGAGCATGATCTGCACCCTGACCGGAATGGACGTAAGCAACGCCTCCATGTACGACGGCCCCACAGCCGCCGCCGAGGCCATGCGAATGATGGTGGCCCAGGCCAAGAAAAAGAACACCGTGCTGGTGTCCAACACCCTGCTGCCCCACGTAAGGGGAGTGATAGCCACCTACGCCAAGTACGCAGGAATAACCATTAAGGAGATAGCACAGGAGGGAGGTCAGACCAGTAAATCATCACTCGAGGCCCTGATCGCCCAGGGTGATGTAGCCGGAGCAATCGTTCCCTCCATAAACAGGTTCGGAATAATAGAGAACTTGGAGGGTATGGCCGATGCCCTGCACGCCGACAAGGCAATGCTCACAGTCTATTGTGACCCATCGGCCCTGGCAGTGGTAAAGACCCCCGCAGAGTGGGGTGCCGATGTAGCCGTAGGCGATGGCCAGCCCCTGGGAATTCCCTTGTGCTACGGAGGACCGTACGTGGGCTTTATGGCATGCCGTCAGGACTATATGCGTAAACTGCCCGGCCGAATTGTAGGGCAGACCACCGATAAGGAGGGCCGCCGCGCATTCGTGCTCACACTTCAGGCCCGCGAGCAGCACATACGCCGCGAGAAAGCCACCAGCAATATCTGCTCAAACGAGAGCCTGATGGCGCTCTGGGTGACGGTATATCTGTCACTGATGGGTCCCGAAGGTATGAAACAGGTAAATGACCTGTGCTACCAGCGCGCCCATTATCTATACGATAAACTCCTTGAGACCGGTAAGTTTGAGCCAGTGTTCAAGGACGCCGTTTTCCTGAAGGAATTCGTACTCAAGTCAAAGGCCCCAGTAGCCCAGGTTCAGAAGAAACTGGCCGATGCCGGATTTCTGGGAGCCCTTGAGACCGAGGAGGGCTACGTGACATTCTGCGTCACCGAGAAACGCAGCTATGAAGAAATGGATCAACTTGTAAATGCGCTCTGACTATGAAGTACTACGATAAACTTATATTCGAGTTAAGCAAGCCGGGACGCATAGGATATTCGCTCCCCCAGACCTGCAGCAAGTGCAAGGACACAGAGGCAATCCCGGCCGGACTGTTAAGGAGCAAAGCCCCCCAATTGCCCCAGGTAAGCGAGGTGGATGTGGTACGCCACTATACCAACCTGAGCCAGATGAACTTTGGTGTGGATACCGGATTCTATCCGCTGGGCAGCTGCACCATGAAGTACAATCCCAAGATAAACGAGGAGATTGCCGCAATGCCCGCATTCGGAGGGGTTCATCCGCTGCAGAAGGAGGTTCCCGGAGTTGATGCTATATATAAAGGTATAGACAGTGCGCTTGCCGCCATAACCGGCATGAAGCACTTTACATTCAAGCCCTGCGCAGGTGCACACGGTGAACTTACGGGCCTGATGATAATCCGCGAGTACCATATGTCACGCGGTGATACCAAGCGTACCCGTATCATAGTGCCCGACAGCGCGCACGGAACCAACCCCGCCAGCGCTGCCGTATGCGGATTGGATGTGGTTGTCGTTAAGTCAAACGCCAACGGACTGGTGGATGTGGAGGACCTCAAGCCTCTGCTGGATGATACCATTGCCGGCATAATGATGACCAACCCCAACACTCTGGGACTCTTTGAGAAGGATATCCGCCAGATAGCCGATCTGGTACATGCCGCAGGCGGTCTGCTCTATTATGACGGAGCCAATATGAACCCGCTCATAGGCACGGTACGTCCGGGCGATATGGGATTTGACGTGATGCACCTTAACCTGCACAAGTCATTCTCCACACCTCACGGAGGCGGCGGTCCCGGTAGCGGTCCTGTAGGCGTATGTGACAAGCTGGTGCCGTTCCTGGGCGTGAACGTATCGGGATTCAACGGCAACTTTGGCGTGATACTGAGAGCCTATGCATATATCCTGATGCTGGGCCGACAGAACGTTAAGCTGTGCGGAAAGCTGGCCACCCTGGGTGCCAACTATATCAAGGAGTCACTCAAGGACTGCTATAAACTGCCTATACCCACAGTATGCAAGCATGAGTTCGTGTTTGACGGACTTATCAATGACGGCGCTCGTGAAGGCAAGGAGGGTGCGGCAACACTGGATGTGGCCAAGCGTCTGCTTGACTTCGGGTTCCACGCACCTACAATTTATTTCCCGCTGCTGTTCCATCAGGCCATAATGATTGAGCCTACCGAGACAGAGTCAAAGGAGACTTTGGATGAGTTTATTGATGTGATGCGCAAGATTGCCGCCGAGGCAGCACAGGATCCCGATATCCTGCACGGTGCACCGCACAACACACCCATATCACGTCCCGATGAGACCACAGCGGCACGTAACCCCATTCTTAAAATTCAGGACGAATGCGCTTGCTGATAATAGGAGCAGGCCCGGGCGGCTATGAGACCGCGGTCGAGGCCGCAAAACGTGGAATGGAAGTAACCCTCATTTCAGAAGGGCCGCTGGGCGGTACCTGCCTGAATGAGGGCTGCATCCCCACCAAGACCATGTGCCATTATGCCGAGCTCATTGAGCAGAACATCAAGGCCGGAATGAATTGCAGACCATCTGTAGTGACGATGGTTGAGCACAGACAAGCCGTAATGGAGCAGTTGCGCCGTGGAGTGGAGATGATGCTCAAGGGAGTTCAGGTAGTGCAGGGCAGAGCACAGTTCAAGGATGCCAAGACGGTAGTATGCAACAGCCAGGAGTTTACGGCCGATAAGATTATCGTCGCAACCGGTTCCGTATCGGCCTCACTGCCCATACCCGGCGCTGAGAACTGCATCACATCCAAGGAGATTCTGGACCTTACTGAGGTCCCGGAGAGCCTTTGCGTTATAGGCGGCGGCGTGATAGGTCTGGAGTTTGCCTCCATATTCCGCAGTTTCGGCACTGAGGTAACGGTGCTGGAGTTCTGCCCCAACATCCTGCCGCGCTTTGACGTGGATCTGGCCAAGCGACTCAAACAGTCGCTCTCCAGGCGCGGCATAAATATTGAGGTACAGGCGCAGGTAACACGCATAGACGGTAATACCGTAACCTACATAAAGAAAGACAAGGAGTTTACCGTCATGGCCGATAAGGTATTGATGGCTGTAGGCCGACGCCCCAACGTGGACGGCCTGAACCTTGAGGCTGCCGGTATTGACTATACCCGCAAGGGCATCACGGTCAATGACCGTTTTGAGACATCGGTACCGGGCATTTACGCGGTAGGAGACGTGACAGGCGGAATCATGCTGGCGCACGCCGCAACCTATCAGGGACTACGTGCCCTGAATTCAATCTGCGGCCAGACAGACTCAGTCCGTTTTGACCTGATTCCCGCAGCGGTATTCACAATACCCGAGGTGGCAACCATCGGTCTTACCGAGGAGCAGTGCAAGGAGCAGGAACTTGAAGTGCGCTGCCTCAAGTCATTCTACCGCGCCAACGGAAAAGCCGTCTCAATGGATGAGACCGATGGCTACTGCAAGGTAATTGTGGATAATGAAGGCAAGGTGCTGGGCGCTCATATAATGGGCGCACACTCATCTGACCTGATCCATGAGATTGCCGCAGCAATGAATCTGGGTGCAACCCTGGATAAACTCCAATCCGTAATCCACTCGCACCCCACACTCAGCGAAGTCTTGCAATCTGCAATACATCAATAAAAAAGGCGGCCGTTAAGGTCGCCTTCTTTATTGTCTGTATTGGGATCAAAAACCTCCGAAACCGCCGCCAAAACCGCCGCCGAAGCCGCCGCCACCAAAGCCGCCGCCAAAGTCGCCGCCCATCATCATGAAGTCGCCGCCAAAGCCGCCCATGTTCATCTCACTTACCTTGCAGCCCTTGGGAAGGGTGAAGAATGCGGGATCAACATCCTCGGCAATGAAGTTCTGAGCAGTCTGGCTTGTGGTAGCCCAGTCGCTCTCAGTTACGGTTGACAGAGGAATTCCCTCGTAAACGCAAACTGTGATATTCTGTGTGAAACCCATCTGGTTGCTGGGGCTCATTGAGTACTTCTTGCAAGTAACGCCTGCAACTACCTCCTCGCCAAGTTCCTTGATCTTGTTACGGCGAATGGTCTTCTTGTCCAGGTTCATCCAGTCAATAGTACCAAGTTGACCGATCTGGGCACCGCCCATACCGAAACCGCCAAAGCCGCCGCCACGACCGTTACGGCCGCCGCCGAAGATAGGCATTGCAGTAGCTGTGTTCTCAAGTTCGTTGATGGTATAGGTTGTGTCACCTATTGCCACGGTACGAGTGATGTTATCTCCGTATTGGGTTATTCTGGCTGTCTTCTTTCCATAATCATCAAAATAGATCTGCTCCCTCATATCGCTTGAGCTGAAGCTGTTCATTCTAGCTAGGAAAGTGCTGTCATTGAAAGCAGCGACACCGCCGCCACCACCCATAGCAGCCATCTGTGAGAAATCAGGCATGTCACCCATATCGGATGTAACAGTGATAACTCCGGACTTAACGCCGAACAGAATCTCCTTAACCTCTTTTTTCTTTGCGCCTGCTGAGAGGCATACTGCCATCATCAGGGCAGCCATCATAATCTTTTTCATTGTCCTTATTTTGTTTTTGTTGCTGTTTCAAGTTTGTCGTAATGAATATACGGCCCAACCTGAAAAGTTAAAACGGACAATGTCAGAATAGTTTTGAAATAAGGTCGGGACGGCCTATACGTCTGAGTTCGGCAATAAGACGGTGACGCTGGGCGGGATCGTACCAGAAAAAGAACTGGCGCTGGGCCTGCTTGTCGCGGTCGGTGCGTGCGGTGTAGACCGGCTGCATGGTGTAGGGATTTATGCCCGTGTAGAATATCTCGGTGCTCAGGGTCATGGGCGTGGGCGTGAAATCCTGAATCTGCTCCAGTTTGAAATTAAGACGCTTGGTGATAATGGCAAGTTCGGCCATATCCTGCTCTGAGCAGCCCGGATGACTGCTTATGAAATAGGGAATCAGTTGCTGACGCAGGCCGCACTCCTTGTTTATCTTGTCAAAAGTTTTCTTGAACTGCTCAAACTGCAGGAACGACGGCTTGCGCATAAGAGCCAGAACGGAGTCCGATGTGTGCTCGGGTGCCACCTTGAGGCGGCCGCTCACATGTCGGCCTATGAGTTCACGGGCATAATCCATATGTGACTTGTCTGCCTTGGGGTCGGGGTCGCGGTACTGCAGTATGTCATAGCGGATACCGCTTCCTATGCAGGTCTTCTTGATTCCGGGAACCTTATCGGCATCCTTATATAGTTGAGTCAGGGCAGTCAGGTCAGTGCCCAGGTTGGGGCAAACCTTGGGTGTAAGGCAGGTGGGGCGTTTGCAATGCAGACACTTGTTCTTGTCGCGTCCGCCAGTACCGTACATATTGGCCGAGGGCCCTCCCAGGTCAGATACATACCCCCTGAAATCCTCCATCTGGGTAATCTGGCGCAACTCCCTGAGTATGCTCTCACGGCTGCGGCTCACAATCTGCTTGCCCTGGTGGGCCGATATGGTGCAGAACGAACAGCCGCCGTAGCATCCGCGGTGGATGGTAACCGAGTGCCGTATCATCTCATATGCGGGAATGCGCTTGCCGTTATAGCGGGGATGTGGCAGACGGGTATAGGGTAGGTCGTATATGGCGTCAAGTTCAGGAGTGGTGAGCGGAGGATAGGGCGGGTTTACCACAACATACTGCTTACCCGTGGGCTGTATGATACGGTGCGCCTCAATCATGTTTGACTCCTCCTCAATGATGCGGAAGTTTGCCGCCTGGCTGCGCTTATCGGCCAGACACTGCTCGTGTGATGCCAGCAGTTTGTCGTTATCGGTTATGCCTCCCGGTACATCCTTGGTCAGGAACGCAACCTGCCTCATTGTCAGGATATCCTGCGGGCGGTCCTGCGCAAGGGCATCGGCCAGGTCTACGGTCACCTTCTCGCCCATGCCGTAGGTCAGGAAATCGGCCCCGCTCAACTCCAGGATGTTTGGCATGAGTTTATCCTGCCAATAGTCGTAGTGGGTGAAACGGCGCAGTGAGGCCTCGATTCCGCCTATGACTACGGGCACATCGGGGAAGAGTTTCTTGAGTGCCTTGGTGTAGACTATGGTGGGGTATTCGGGGCGTCCGGTATGGCGGCCGTCGGGGGTGTAGGCATCCTCGGAGCGCAGACGCTTGCCGGCGGTGTAACGGTTCACCATTGAATCCATTGCGCCGGCCGATACTCCAAAGAACAGGCGTGGAGCGCCCAGTTTGCGGAAATCACGCAGGTCATCCTGCCAGTTGGGCTGGGGGATGACGGCTACCTTGTATCCGTGTGCCTCAAGGACACGCCCTATTACGGCTGTGCCGAATGAGGGGTGATCCACATAGGCATCACCTGTAAAGAGAATCACGTCCAGCTGGTCCCAGCCCAGACGTTCACACTCTTTCTTGGTTGTAGGCAGCCACTGCGGCATTCTTATTCAGCAGTTTCAGGCTCGGGGTTGGCGGCATTCCACTGCTCGTAGAGGGCCATCAGGTTTTTCAGTCCCAGAGCCTTCATGTCGCTGTGGTAGATAACGTCAATGCACAGGTCCAGCAGTTGCTTATCGGACCCCTGGGGAGTGGTCAGCAGTGAGCGGATGTTGAGTCTGAGTTTGTCAAGAGACTGCTCAGTTACGATACCGTTGCTGTCAATGAGCCACTGGAAAAGTGAGAAACGGCGGATAGTTGCAAGATTCTCATCGGACACGTTGATGCTGCGTGTGCCGGATTCGTTAGCCTGAATGTTATACATAATGATAAAGAATTATTTGTCAGTAAGATAGGTTAGTATGGATTTCATTATACGGTCACGTTCCTTATCGGATGTCACGCTCTCAAACGGGAACCCAAGGGTTATGGTTGCGCTGTTGCGGTCCTTGAATCCCACGCCGGCGGGAAGCGCACTCTCGGTGTAGGTGAACAGGGTCGATGCACGGCCAACCGGACTAATCACATCGGGCTTGGTGACGCCGTAACCGTACCTGTCGGCGCTGCGTTTTATCTCGGCTTTGCTGCGCATTCCCTTGATCTGCTTTGCGGTATGCGAAGGAAGCGGTCCCTCCCAGCGGTAATGAAGCACTTCGGATGTAAAGGCCTCATCCTTAAGGTCCGATATCATATCGGCCCCCACGTAAGATCCGCTGGCCATCAGTTTGCCGCCTCTCTGCAGGTATCGGCGTATCTGATCCTGAAGGGTGAGGGGGAATGTGGCGTAGTCCTTATGGCATATGGTGTCCTGTGCCGAGCGCTTCTGGAGTCCCAGCGCAAGGTCTACCACACGATAGTCGGTGAGTGAAATCTGACCGTCCTGCACGGCCTCGCGGCTGCATGAGATGAATGACCAGCCCGCCTTGACGATAGACTTGCCGTGGATGTAGGGGTAGTCAAACGTGTTGCCGGCCAGAAGTGCGCCGTTTAGCGTCTCGTCGCCTATGCCCAGTGAAACCTCCTCCTCGGAGTCAATGGAGTCAAGCGTGAATATCTGCTGTGCGCCTCCCAGGATGGGTGAAAGCATATACTGCACACCCGGATCGGACAGTATGTCAAATCCCTGGGTAGTGTCAGTCTGGACCGTCTCGGGGCCGCTCAGACGCTGGAAACCGTTCACAACCAGCACCGTACCCTTGCTCTCGGACGCAATGCATGCGGCCAGCGTCTCGGAAGGCATGCTCTCGCCGCCCTCGTTCACGGCAGTAACCTTGAACCGGTAAATGCGGTCACGCTCAGGTGCAAACTGGCATGAGTTGGTGCGCATGTAGGTGCCGCCGTCAAATCCGTTGTCATCGACAGCGGTATAGAGAATGTAACCTCCCGGTGCCGCCGTGGGCTCAAGCGTATCCTGAACCGCCTGCCATGAGAGTGACAGCAGCGCGCCGTTTGACTTGATGCTGAAATGGTCTACGGGCAGTGGCTGAACCACATAGGGGCGGTCATGCATGAAGTTCACATACCTCAGGATTGACTTGTAGATGGAACGTGATGCAACGAACCTGAAATTGGGGTTCAAGGCCAGGCAGACGTCACGGAAATTCTGGTGTGAGAGCAGTTCCAGCAGCATGGAGAGCACTTGCGGCTCACGGCTTTCGCAGTAGTTCTTATCCCAGATACCGCGATAAATCCATTCTCGGCCGATAGCCGGTTCCAAATCGCGTCGTAGTCCGGTAAGCACCATATCGGTAAGGTCTCGGCTTACGTCACGGGAGTGTCCGTCACCCAGCAGGCCTTTGTTGAAATCAGTGGTGCAGATACCCAATGAGCCGTAAAGGGTGTCACCGTAGGTATATCCCGCATCAGTGTGCAGTGCAAAATAGAGTTCCAGCGGAACGCCCAGACCGGGGTTGGCCTGATTGAATACTGATCCGCCAGACAGCCAGTTGGACATATAGGGGCGTGTCCAGATATCCTCGCGGTACTCATCGTCACCCTGATACTTGCTGTAGACGCTGTCAGGAGCACCTGCAAACCTGGTGTAGTAGCGGGCACCCATATTGTAGCGGGGAGCGGTAATCTCCAGATTGTGACTGACCTCGGTATGTGTGCCGCCGCCAAAACGTACGGCATCGGCACTTATCGTTCCGTTCATGTCGCTGCTGTTGTCCAGACTAACCATACCCTGCGGACTCTCTCCTTTCTTAAAGTGGAAAGTGCCCAGATAGACCCAGGTTCCGCCACCCATGCGCTGGTTTACACGGAATGTGGCCGATCCGCCCGTATGGAACACAATGTACCGGGCGTCGTCCACGCTTGTGGAGTCAGACTGGTAGGTCACGTATACTGCGTAATCACCGTCCTCAGGTATGTCCGGAATCCAGAATGCGGTAGACATGGGTATGCCCGGACCGTTTCCGGCCCTGGCTCTGCGTGTGCTAACCTGCAGGCTGTCAGGGAGTATGCGAATGGAGTCGGCCTGAAAACCACCGGCTACATATTCTGACCATACGCCGTCTTCACGGTATCCGTTGTGGCCGCTCTTTACTATAACACCGTTGGTCTGCCAGTCACGCTCGCGTGCCGTATATACCACAGCACCGGCATTCTCCAGCATGGGAATTATGTAGGGGTAGGCGAATGACTGAGTGAGAAGGTCCTCTCGGGTGCAGTACAGCGGAGGACGCTGCCATTCCCACAGACTGTCCTCATTGTCATAGTAGAGACCGTGACTGGGAGTCACGGCCATATGTATGTTTGTAAGACCCTTCTTTGGGGTGTATATGCGGCTCTCGTTACTTACCCAGGGCTTGCCTTCATAGGCTGTCTCGTTCCAGAGGTTCTTCTGGCTGATGGTGTTTCGGGCCCAGTTGGGAATAAGGCGCTCAATGGTCTTGCCGCCTGTATGGATGCCTATACTGTAACGCCTTATGTCCTGAGGCAGGTCACGGCGCAGTCCGGCATAGATGGAATCAACAAGTTCCTGACGGAAAAGCTGGTAACTGAAGTTCTGGTTCAGGTAGATGTCCAGACGGCGGCCGCTCTTGCTGATATCGGTCCGCTCAACCTTAAGCGTCTTGAGGTCAAATTCACCCTGATACTGCTCAAAGTGATCCCTCACCTTGGCGCGTATGGTAGCATTGTCCGTCTGAGCCTGAGTGGTATTAACGGACAAAATGACGGCCAGTGCCGCCACAAAGGACCGCACAAGCCGGGACATACCGTAAAGGGTTTACTTTTTAAGCTTGGTCAGCTTGTCAATGACAGCCGATATCTCCTTCTGGAAATCCTTGACAAGAGCGCGATAGTATCCCTTGGCGTTACCCGGCTCAGTGTGGCTGATACGGGTCGTGAACTCGTTGTCAATGCGGAGAAGGTCAACAATCAGCTTCTCGGCAGCTTTCTGGTCGGTGCCGGGAACCAGCTCCTTATATATGAGGCACTCGGTGAAAATGTCACCAATTACATAACTGATGTCTCTCTTGAGATCTCTGCGACTTGCCATAGTGATTCTGTTTAATGTTTATGCCAAAGATAAGCATTAATTCGGAATAATGAAACTGATGGCCTGAGGTATAACTTCAATGTGGAAATCTTTGCCTGCAAACATCTCACCGTCCAGGCAGAGCTCAATCTCCTTATCAGAGTGAACATCAACCGTTTTTGACTGACGGTATACAAAATGTCTGCTTGCCTTGGGATCATCCAGATGCTTTCCGGCGGTATAGATGGGCAGCAGACCCAGGAATCCGGCCAGGGTTGTGGTCTTGCAGTAACCAACCTCCATCAGGCCGTCGTCGTTCTTGGCGCGGGGTGAGCAGAAGAACTCGCCGCCCACGTGGTTGTTGTTGCCAAGTGTGCACAGCAGCATGCGCTTGCCTTCATTGAGCAGTTCACCGTCGGCCTTAACCTGAATGCTGTTGAAACGGCCGCAGAAAATGGCCTTTACAATACCCCAGCGGTAGGGGTTCTTGTTACCCTTGCGGCTCAGGCGGTTTGCGGTCGATGCCACAACCGAGTCAAAACCAAAGTTGCAGACGTTTATTGAATAGTGGTCCTGACCCACCTTAAGGATGTCAATCTTGTGTGCGGTGCCTTTTACAAGGTCGGCTACGCTGAGAAAGTCTTTTCCCTGATAGTATTTTATGAAGTCATTGCCGCTTCCGTAGGCCAGAACTGCCAGATGCTTGTTCTTTGCTCCAACCATACCGGTTGCAACCTCATTTATGGTTCCGTCGCCGCCGCAGGCTACAAAACAGGTCTCCTGATCAGGGTTTGCCTTGCAGTAGTCGCGTACATGGTCAATGGCGGTTTTCTGGGCGGTTGTAAGATAAATTTCAAAATCAATGGGTTCCGGAAGTTTATCTATGTCGGTACGGATTTTTTCTGCGTTACCTGCTTTTCCGGGTTCGTTGTTAACAATGAAACAATAATGCATGGTCCTGATAAACTCAGTTAATTTCAAAAAACGTGCAAATATAACATTTTTTTACATATCTTCGTAGCAACAACTAACAAATACGGTATGAAAAAGACAATTTTTTTCATAGCTGCTGTGCTCTTAATGAGCCAGGCTGTGACAGCAAAGAAGTTACTGACAGAAGGTTACGACAAATACAATAACAGTTTCAAACTTGACTTGGTTTCCGTAGGATACATGTGTCCCCAGATAGTATGGGAGCATTACACCGACACCCGTTTCTCATACGGCGTGTCCATGCAGACCCACTTTATAAACCACAGTACGTTTGTCAGAGACCTTAATGACGGTGATCCTATTCCCACCACCGTAAAACTGGACGGAAAGAACTATGATCTGGACTGGTCTGACCATCCCGCCAATTGGTATGCCGATGTCAATATGGAGGACGGAAAGCATGAGGTAAAGTGGGACCGCAAGTATGTGGGCGTTATGGTATGCCCCGAGGGACGTCTGTACATGGGACGCAAACCCGCAAGAGGTTTTTATGTCGTACTAAGGGCTGATATGGGTCTTTTCCGGGAGCAGTTCATCGTATCAAGGTCCAGACTGTCATATGCCCAGGAGGATGCTATAATCCAGGCTCGCAAGGATGAGGCTACAGCCAATGGCGAAGACCCCAATAAGGTGTCAAAAACCATCGAGGACAGATGGCAGAAGGCCGGATTGGAACAGGGCGAGACTTTCCTTGCAGCCGGAGTAGGCGGCGGCTTGGGTTTCCAGGGCTGGTTCAAGAAAAACGCCCATTGGGGTTTTGATCTGAATACTTTCGTAAAGAATGACTGGAAGTTCTCCAAGGATGACAATCAGTGGGAGTGGTTCTGGGGTGCAGGTCTGCCTTTAGACTTTAACGCCTCCATCATATACCGCTTCTAAATAACAACCAAATATTTGCAAGGGTGCGCATTTTTGACGAAATTTGCGCACCCTTACTGTTTAGAAGAGGTATTTAAAACAACATACTATACACATGAGTACAAAAAGCGCATTACAGATTGCACGCGCCGCTTATCAGCCCAAACTTCCCAAGGCTCTTCGCGGTGCTTTGAAGGCTGTCGAGGGTGCTCCCACACAGTCAGTAGCTGATCAGGAAGAGGTTAAGAAGCTCTTTCCCAACACTTACGGCATGCCGTACCTCAAGTTCGAGCCGGCCGAAGGTGCTGTTGCCAAGAAATCACTGAACGCAGGCGTTATCCTGTCAGGTGGTCAGGCTCCCGGCGGACACAACGTCATTGCCGGTCTGTTTGACGGTCTCAAGAAACTCAACCCCGCAAACAAACTGTACGGTTTCATCCTGGGCCCCGGCGGTCTGGTTGACCACAACTATATGGAACTCACAGCCGATATCATCGACGAGTACCGCAATACCGGCGGTTTTGATATCATCGGCTCAGGTCGTACCAAACTGGAGAAGAAGGAGCAGTTCGATAAGGGTCTGGAGATCCTCAAGGCTCTTGACATCAAGGCTCTGGTTATCATCGGCGGTGATGATTCAAACACCAACGCTTGCGTTCTGGCCGAGTACTACAAGGCTATCGGCGCCGGCGTACAGGTAATAGGCTGCCCCAAGACCATTGACGGTGACCTTAAGAACTCAGAGATTGAGACCTCATTCGGTTTTGATACCGCTACCAAGGTTTACTCAGAGATTATCGGTAACATTGAGCGTGACTGCAACTCAGCACGCAAGTACTGGCACTTCATCAAGCTGATGGGCCGTTCTGCCAGCCATGTTACTCTGGAGTGCGCTCTGCAGACCCAGCCTAACGTAACCCTTATCGGTGAGGAGGTTGAGGCCAAGAACCAGACTCTGGATGATATCGTAACATATATCGCTCAGGTTGTTGCCGACCGTGCTGCACGCGGCATGAACTTTGGTACCGTTCTGGTTCCCGAGGGCCTGATCGAGTTCATCCCTGCTATCAAGAAGCTTATCGCCGAACTCAACGACGTCCTGGCTGCAAACCAGGCCGAGTTCGACATGATACAGCGCGACAAGAAGATCCAGTACATAGTAAGCAAGCTCTCCAAGGAGAACGCTGCCATATTCCAGAGCCTGCCCGAGAGCGTAAGCCGTCAGTTGGCACTGGAGCGTGACCCGCACGGAAACGTACAGGTATCTCTGATCGAGACCGAGCAGCTGCTGGCCGATATGGTTGGCGTTAAGCTTGCTGAGTGGAAGAAGGACGGCAAGTATCTGGGCAAGTATGCCACACAGCATCACTTCTGCGGTTACGAGGGCCGTTGCGCAGCTCCGTCAAACTTTGACGCTGACTACTGCTACAGCCTTGGTTACAACGCATCAATGCTGATTGCTGCCGGCAAGACCGGTTACATGTCATCAATCAAGAACACCGTAGCTCCTGCCGATCAGTGGATTGCAGGTGGTATTCCTATCACCATGATGATGAACATGGAGAAGCGTAACGGTGAGATGAAGCCCGTTATCCGCAAGGCTCTCGTTGAGCTTAACGGCGCTCCCTTCAAGGAGTTCGTAAAGCACCGCGCAGAGTGGGCCCGTGAGACCTGTTTCGTATATCCCGGTCCTATCCAGTACTTTGGTCCCACCGAGGTTTGCGACCAGCCTACCAAGACTCTGCAGCTGGAGCACCAGAAGTAATTAATTGCTATGCCTGCCGTCAAAGGCAAACATACTAAAAAGAAAAAAGGGGGTTCCGTCCGTAAAAAGAAAGGACGGAAGCCCCTTTATATGTTACCTGACTGGCTGCACTGGGTTATAACAGGTGCGCTTATAATAGTGATATCCTTAGGCGCATATTATCTATTCCTCCGTCCCTATTTCTATCGTATGCTTCCCTGTCAGGGAGCCAGGGAGTATGGCGTCTGCCTCCCCTCGGGATTCCTATGCTACGGCATTGACGTATCGCACCATCAGGGCAGGATAGACTGGGAGAGGGTCCGTAGTTCATCGGTAGAGAACGGTTATCCCATCCGTTTTGCCATTATGAAGGCCACAGAGAGCAATACATTTACCGATCCCGACTACATTGAGAACATAGACAGGGCGCGCAAAGCCGGATTCGTGTGCGGCGTTTACCATTTCTATGATCCGGGGACATCGGCCGAAAAACAGGCGCAGCACTATATAAATACGGTGAGCCTGCAGGCGGGTGATTTTGTACCCGTGGTTGACGTTGAGCGCGCCGGACGCCCGCAGGACCTGAGGAAGGACCTGCTGGTTTATCTTAAGACACTTGAAAAACACTACGGCGCAAAACCGATCATCTATGCATCGGCCAAATTCCGCAAGCGCCACCTCAACACGGCCGAGTTTGACGCATACCCCTTCTGGGTGGCACATTACTATGTGGCCCGTCCCGGTACCGACAAGCCCTGGCGCATATGGCAGTTCACTGACCACTCATCGGTTGACGGCATCCGCGAATACACCGACTTCAACGTCTTCCGTGGCACAGAGGCCGATTTCAACTCACTTCGCATAAAATGATACCATTGGGGTCAGGCCCCAATGGTATCATTTTAGGGATTTTCCCCTTTACAATTAGGGAATTTCCGCGATGCGGGTATTATTACCGTATTATTTTTGCATTGGAAAGAAACCAATAAAACATACGGTTATGAAAAAGTCAGTATTGTTTATGGCATTGATGGCAGTCACAATGACAGCCGGTGCGCAGAGGAGTGACTTGTACTCAACCGGTAGATCCAATACCGGAAAGTCTTCGGCTACGGCCAGTTCTGTTACGGCAAGCCCTGTTCAGGCCGATCCTGTTCAGGCTGCTCCGGTAGTAACTACCACACCCAAGATCATAGTTGACCGTGATCCCGATGAGTATAACCGCCGTTATACCTACGGAACCAGTCAGATCCAGTATGAGGACGGAACCTATCTGGACGATGTTCCCACCATATATATACATGACACCATATATGTAAGCACTCGCGAGCCGAGCGGTTCATATTATGATGACGAAGTCTATATGGAAGGCTACAACGACGCCATCGAAGATTACAATCTGACACGTCGTCTGTACCGTTTCCGTCGTGCAGCACGTCCTCACTACTACTCACTGTATGATGACCTGTTCTGGGATATCCTTTACTGGGATTACTACTGGGATACCGATTACTGGTATTTCTCACACACCTATTATTATGATCCCTGGTACTACGACGGATGGTATTACGATCCCTGGTACGGCACCTATTACTATGGTCACTACTACTACGGATACTATGCTCCCCATTATACACGCTATTATCCGGTATACGTTTCCAGTTCACCCAGAGTTGAATACTACACACCTAACCGCAGTATCAACAACGGCGGATGGGACCGCAACCTGAGCCGCAGTACCACAAGCCGCACGGCTTCATTCGGATCAAGCGCCAGCCGCACCGTTACTTCGGCCTCATCGGGCATAGCATCCAGATCTGTAGGCGAGGCTTCAACCTCTAACCGCAGCGTAGCAGGTTCATCAACCAGCCGCAGCGTGGCAGGAAGCAGTTCAAGCCGCAGTGTAGCAGGCAGCAGTTCAAGCCGCAGTGTAGCAGGCAGCAGTTCAAGCCGCAGTGTGGCAGGCAGCAGTTCAAGCCGCAGCGTGGCAGGCAGCAGTTCAACCCGCAGCGTATCAACGCAGTCCGGCAGCACCTCTTCTGTAAGAAGCGTGGCCCCTGCAACCAGCAGCCGTTCAAGTGCAACCCGCTCAGTGAGCAACGGATCATCAACAACCCGTTCCACTCAGTCAGGATCTACATATAACAGACCCAGCAGCACAAGCGCAAGCACCAACTCCAGCTCAAGCCGCAGTGTAGGAAGTTCAAGTACCACTCGCAGTTCAAGCGCAAGCAGTGCAGGCACCAGCAGTTCAAGCGTTTCACGCAGCGTATCAGGTACAAGTTCAAGCCGCAGCGTATCAAGCGGAAGTTCTTCATCAACACGCAGCTCAAGCAGCAGTAGCAGTTCATCGGGCGCCAACACCAGCCGCAGCACTGTAACACGTTCAAGTTCTGCCAGCAGTTCAAGCCGCAGCAGTTCAAGCCGCAGTGTAAGCAGTTCAAGCAGCTCAAGCCGTAGCGTAGGCAGTTCAAGCAGCGGTGGCAGCAGCTTCAGTTCAGGCTCAAGCAGCAGCGGCGGTTTCAGTTCCGGTTCAAGTTCCGGCGGCTCACGCAGTGTCGGTGGAAGTTCCTCAAGAAGGTAATTGCAGGATTCTGACAGTTTAAGTCAGGCTCAAAGAGATAATTATACCCAAACATTTGAAACTCAAAAATATAAAGATATGAAAACCAATAGATTAGCTTTGACAGTCCTTGCATTTGCAGCATCTCTTGCAGTCAGCGCACAGACATCGTTCGATGCAGCCAAACTGTATGAGGAGGAACTTAGCGGAACAGCACGTTACGTAGGTATGGGTGGAGCAATGGGCGCTCTTGGAAGTGATGCATCGGTTATCAGCCATAACCCGGCAGGTATCGGTACATACCGCACCAGTGACATCAACTTCTCGTTATCAGCATTCGGAACATCAGTCACTACTGATCCTCTGGCAACTAAGACCAATCAGATAACAAGCAACGGCCGCACATACTACTCACATAATTTTAAGTCTGACATCAATCTGGCCCTTGATAACTTCTCGGCCATATTCTCAGGCAGTGAGTCAGGTCCAAATTATTTGAACTTCGGTATCTCATACCGCAGACTTCAGAATATGGACCGCCCTCTGGACTATGTTGACAAATTCTTTGTGAATGATCAGAGTGCTCCTTATCAGCAGTATGTGGTATACCGTGAATATAAAGACCGTCAGCGCAACAAGGTGGGTTCATGGGATTTCAACATCTCAGCCAATCTGTCCGATAAACTGTACCTAGGTTGGACATTCGGTGTACTGACAAACGATATGTGGTCAGAAGGTTATTTCTATGATTATTATCCCTTGAGCAGCGAGGCCGATTTTGAGGATCAGGCATACGTGGTTCCTGAGAGTGTAATTGATAAAGATAATCGCAATTATACCGCAGTTGATAAGATGAACCAGTCAGAAGGCTCAGGTTGGAACATGTCAGTAGGTGCAATCGTACGACCCATTCCGGCATTGCGTCTGGGTGTGGCAGTCAAGTCACCTACCTATTACAGACAGACCCTTGATTATGCCGATTACCTGTACGCATTGATGGGTGATCCCAAGGACGGCACCAAGTTCCCCAACTCAGTTGACTACAAGTTCACAGCCCCCTGGTCACTTGATCTGAGCGCAGGCCTCACATTCGGCGGCCCCGCATTCAGCATGGCACTGGGCGCAGAGTATGAGAAGCACTTTACACAGCGTACATCACTCAGCATAGGCAACACCAGACTTGAGAGCCAGGGTGCAATAGACTACAAGGACTACTCAGTTCTTAAGTTGGGCGCTGAGATGAACATTGGCCAGATATCCTTGAGAGGAGGTTACAACTACAGGGAGTCAATGATGAACGATGCATCATATCCTTTCCTGTATGACACAGACTTTAACGGATGGAAGAAGGATTCAAACGGCAACGTAACCGATGTGGGCCGTACCGATTTCCAGATTGACCGTCTTGGCAAGACCCAGTACTTCACTGCAGGTATAGGTTACTGCTCAGCACCTGACTCAGACGGCACACAGTTCTACATTGACCTGGCACTGGTACACGGTATCAGAAACAGCGTAGTCAACGTAAACGAGTACGTTGAGGATGTAGACGTAGACTATAAGTATAAGTCCGATAAGGTATTGCTCTCAATCGGATGGAACTTCTAAAAAGACACTTCATATTTGGTTTGACTTTGAGATAATTTAGGTGATTCCGGCTGGTCTTGGCGACCGGCCGGAATTTTTTTTATCTCAAAAACCGGGAAATCAGAACTTGCCCAGGATACGGTCCATCACCCAGTTGGTGGGAGTGGCGCTGATGCCGTCACAGGTGCATGTGCCCTTGCCGTTCAGATGATCCACAACAGCCTGTACCAGCGGGAACTGTACATGCTCGGGATTGGGAATGTCAAACTCATGACGGCCGGTGCTGTCATGCAGCGCGATGGGCTGGAAGGTAAAGATTGAGAAACAGATCATGCCCTTGTCGCCTATCAGTTCAATGCGGTCCTCCTTGGCGGACTCATCGGCCACAAAACACCAGGAGCCGGAGCCTACCAGACCGTTCTCAAACTTGAAGCAGGCGCTTACGGTGTCCTCGGCCTGATACAGACCGGCGCGGTTGCTGCACAGTCCGTAGGCGTCAATGATACAGCCGCACAGTTCCTGCACCATATCAATCTGATGCGGGGCAAGGTCATAGAAATAACCGCCGCCCGATATGTCGGGGATTACGCGCCAGGGCAGGTTTGTGCTGTTGTAGTCCAACTCCTTGGGAGGCTGTGCAAAACGGATCTGCACGTTTATGAGTTTGCCTATCTGCGGAATCAGTTCCTTAACCTTGAGGAAGTAGGGCAGGTAACGGCGGTAGTATGCAACAAAGCAGGGAACGCCGGTCTCGCGTGACACGCGGTTTATGCGCATGCACTCGTCATAACTCTGTGCCATAGGCTTCTCAATGTAAACCGGCTTGCCGGCTTTCATGGCCATTACGGCGTATGTGGCGTGTGATGAAGGCGGGGTTGCAATGTAGATGGCATCCACGTTGGGGTCCTCAATCAGATCCATTGCATCGGTGTACCATTTACGGATGTTATGTCTTTCAGCATAAGAACTGGCCTTGGCCTTGTCGCGGCTCATCACAGCCTCGATTGCCGACCCTTCGGCCTTGGCGAATGCGGGACCGCTCTTACGCTCGGTCACCTGTCCGCATCCTATAAAACCCCATCTTATCATATTTGGAAAGAACTTTTTTAATCGTAGAAGGTCCAACTGAGACCAAAGTTAACCATACCCGGATTTGCCGGATAGCCGGGAACTATGAACGAATCGCGGTTGCTCATGAGCCCGTCGTTGAAATGGTAGTACATTACGTAAAAACGTACTCCGCGAAGCATGCAGTTCACGTAACCCGACAAGAGCGGATATCCGCCCACCTGCTGTACGCAGGCATCGTTCTGCAGGTGAAATGAACCCACTGCGGGGCAGTAACCCGGAGCGGCATAACGGGTAAAGTAAAGTGCGTTGGCACCCACCTCCATATGCAGTCTCTTGTAGTATACGAACTTGAAATAGAGGTCCGAGAAGATGTTCATGTCAGGCAGCGGGATAATCTTTTTGTCGCCCGATAACTGATAGGTGATATGGTTGTCCCAGTGCAGCGGACCCAGTTTGAAGTTCTGCTGCAGCGTGGCACTGAGAATCTGGATGGAACCGTTGTGCTGGGCAGCCGTGATGGAGTAGGTGGGCTGAGTCACACCGTCAGCGTTCACGTATGCGCCGCCGTTGTTCTTAAGGTAGACATAGTTTGCAACGTTCTCAACATCCAGCTGGAAACGCGTGCCCGTCATATCCAGGTCTATGTAACCGCCAAAATGTGTGCGGAACACCTTCTTGAAATCACCGTCCCACCAGGCATATGTTGAGTGCATGCTGCCGTAATAGAACGGAGCCTCCTTAGTGGACATATCGGCAAAGGCGCCGATGCTTGCATCGCGGCCAAACACGGGATACTTGAGTTCCATCTCACCCGACAGGCTGATGTCACCCAGGCTGGCACCCAGCAGAACCGTCTCAATGTCTCCGCTGAAAGTCAGGTTGTCACCCTGCGCCTTCTCCAGATGCGCGCCCACTGAGAAATCACCCTCAGAGTACCGTCGCATATACTCACCCTGTCCCGTAATGGTATCGGGCATGGCAAAGTTGCGGAACTCATATCTGGCAAACGCCGACAGACCTGCAAAAGACCACTTGGTGGCACCCTCAAGCAGTGACAGCGAAACCGTGTTGGTGACGTAGAAGTTCTTCATCACGTCAATCGAGTCATTCTTAAGGAACCTCTTGCCGTAGAATCCGTCAGGAATCATATAGTAGATATACCTGCGCTGTAACTGACCCACCTCAAGGGTGTGGGCCGCCTTACCCAGTTCAACCACGCGGCTGAATGTATAGACCGTATCGCCTATGCTGTCAGTGCGGTGAGTGGTCTTATGTATGGAGAGTTCCTGATTGAAGATACCCTGTGTGCGTTTCAGGTTGTTCCAGTTAAAGTACATACGGAACGGAATATCCTCAGGGGCATACTGCTTGCGTCCCTCGGCCATAGCCTCAGGCGTGCGTACGTAACGCGGATCCTGAATACCGCCGTTCTCGGCCACCTTTATATTGTCCCTGTTGGCCGATACGTACATCTGGTAAATGTCACCGCGGTAGTAGGTGTAGACCCTTGCATCAAACATTGATGTGGACTGGTTGGTGTAACGGCCTCGGCCCAACTGATAATCCATGTCAAAGCCGATACCCGACTTGCGGCTGAAATTGGCTGCAAAGTAACCCTTGATACGCTCCTCGCCGGTACGCTTGTTACCGCCCTTGTAGTAGTCAATGCTCACGTGGGGTGACTTGGCATCGGTAAACAAAAAATCAGGCGCATCCTTTATCCAGAAATCATAGGGGGCGTCAAAGATGAAGTCCTTGGGCTGCTCACGCTCAAAATAAAGACGTGACAGACGGGGAGAACCCATGTTGCCCAGGTGGCTGTATGTTCCAAAGTAACCCTCGGTAAGGTGGGCGTTGTGGAACGAATGGTGCACCGTATCGGGCTGAACCACATCGGGCAGACCGGTGTTGGTATTGATGACGAACTGGTAATAATCCTTGGATACGGTCCTCTCAATAACTGTAGAGTCCTTGTCGGGGTCCATGTTCATGAAACCGTCCATAGTCTCGCCGTTGAATCCGTCCTGATTCTGGGACAGCGTACTCTGGGCGCCGGCATGAACGGTCAGCAACAGCGCTGCGGCCATCGCTATGAACGTCTTGGTAAACTGTATCCTTATGGTCATCTTAAGGGATGAGTCTTAATATGTACTCGGCAATCTTGATAAGAAGTGATATGCCGCATGCAATGTAGAAGGGGAGTGTGCCGATGGCACCGCTGAACTGCAGGATGAACAGCACCGTAGTCACTGCAGCACCTGCCAGGAACAGCGTGTTAAGCGTGTATCGGGCCTTCTCCGTACCCTGCAGGTCACCAGCGCGATGCTTGCGGATGCCGCCTCTCTTAACCTTACCGGTAATGTCATAAGCCGCGCGGCTGTCCATATCGGACAGGATGGTATAGGCCTCTACTATGCGTGAGTGCTCCGGTGTACCCTCGGGTACCGTCTCCATAAGACGGTCGTACGCAGCCTTGATCTCTGCGTCCGATGCCGACTCATCAACACCCAATACCGTATATAACTCCTTTTGTGAGGACATCTGGATCAGAAGTTACCGGCTACTGCGTCAGTTGCCTTCTGGAACAGCAGATCCTTCAGGTCAATGGTCTTGATACGGAACTTGCCTGTGCTCTTTAGGAACTTGGTGCCCTTGCGGTTGAAAGCCTCGCTGTCGGTGATCCAGTCCTCTGCGGTGAATGACTTGCCGCCTGTCTCACGACCCTCCTCGTAGCGGTACTTGATGTCAGTCATTGTCATGGTGAACTCACCGTTCTTTACGGCAACGCTGAAATTGTATGCTATCTTGGACTCATCGGCCACGAATGATGTGCTCTTGAACACAATCATCTGATCTACGTGGAAAATGAAACGGCGTGTGGTGGCGTCCTCGTTCAGGATGCGGCCGGCATTTGCGTAAGGCAGTGCAAAACGGCCTTTTGCCCAGTTGAGCAGGATGTTATAGCATACGTCCTCACTCATGTTGTCTGGAATCTTTACGGCTGTGGTAAAGTATACGTTTCCGTTCTCGTCTTCTGGAACGGCGCCGCGTCCGTATTTGGGATCTGACTCGTTACCGACCTTGGCAAAGGCCATCAGTGTTATCAGTAAACCTACTATTGTAAGTAATGACTTCTTCATATAGTACCTTATTTAATTTACAGCACAAAAATAGTGTTTTTTGCTGATAAAGGAATCCGGCAGTTCCCTATTATTGGAAGATGCCCCTTTAATTAACACGGAAGTGCTGCATAGGGGCTCTACAGGGCCGATTTTGGACGATTTTTCCCATTGTATAGAAAATTTTGACATTTTTTTTAAAAAAAGATGGGCTAATCTTTGCGACTATTGGAATTAGTATTATTTTTGCGTCAGTATGGATTAACCAATTAATCATTTCAATAACAAACAACTATGGAGAAAATTTTGAAACAGGCTGCTGAGCTTTACGCAGCATTTGCAAAGGACGCTAACGCACAGGTAGAAAAGGGTAACAAGGCTGCTGGCACACGTGCTCGCAAGGCTTCTCTTGAGCTCGAGAAACTGATGAAGGAGTTCCGCAAGGCTTCTCTCGCAGCTGCTAAGTAATTATTTCCAGAACAAAAAGAAGGGTGCAATTAACATTGCGCCCTTTTTTTTGTTGTAAGCCTTATCAGTTAGCAGCTGCGGTGAAGCCAGACCTCCGGGACGGAGGTCCCTTTCATTTTTTTAGTTTGCTCCGCAAACGGCCGGCCTCCGGCCGGGTAACGGCTGTGCCGTTACTATAACTGCAGCTGGGAACTTAATTTTCAATTTTCAATTTTCAATTTATTCCAGGTACTGCATGATGCGGCCGGAGATCTGGAGGAGGGAGATCTCGCAGACTTTGGTGTCGTATTGGACTTGCAGAAGGCTCTCCTCGGCGTCCAGGAGGGATTTCTGGGCCTCACGCATCTCAATTCCGGACAGGTTACCAAGCAGGTAACGCTCCTGTGCTATGTCCATAGTTTCCTGTGCGGTCTTAAGGTTCTGCTCCTGCAGTTCCAGCAGCATCAGGTTGTTCTGGTAAGCCTGCCAGAAATCGTCCAGGTTGGCGCGCAGCTGAAGTTCCAGCTGGTCGATGGTGATATCGGCCGACATCTCATCCAGACGGGCGTTACGCTCCTGTACACGCTGCTTTCCGCTAATCAGGTTTATGCCGATGGTGGCGCCGAATGACGGGCCCCAGTTGGTGCGGTCGGTGTAGTTGCTGTTTCCGTAGATATTGTGTGTAAGACCGTATGCGGCGTTGAGCCTCAGGTACGGGTAGTTGCGTGACTGAACTGAGCGGCGGTCCAACTGAGCCACCGTGCGGTTGCTCTCGGCGCGCAGAAGTGATGAATTGGTGCGCATCATATCCTCATAGAGAGACTCGTAGTCAAGTCCCGTGAGCAGGTTGATGGCGGTATCGGCAGCCACATGAACTGAGCGCAGGTCCTGATTGGACATAAGACGGTTAATGCGGATATTGGCCGATCCCAACGCCTCGTGCTGCTTAAGGCTCCTGGCGCTGTCGGAGTTGAAATAGACCTGAGCCTGCTGCATGTCCAGACGGGAATTTCCGCCCATATCATAACGCTCGCTGGTAATGCGCAGACGCTCCTTGCTCAGTGCGGTGGCGTATTCCAGGTTCTTAAGGTGCAGGGTCTGCTTGACCAGATTGTAGTACTCGGTGGTGAGGCTTGCAATATAATCCTCAATGGCCACGCGGGTCTGGATAGTGCCCTGATTGTGCAGTTCCTCCATACGGTCACGAGTAGCCTGTATGCTGAATCCGTCAAAAACGGTCCACTCGGCACGCAGCTGGGCGTTCAGGGTGTGGTCCAGCACACCTCGGGTGGATACGGTCGAGCCATCGGAAGCCAAAGTGGCGTCACTGCTTGAAAGGTTGCCCGAGTAACTGCCCGTAGCGCTCAGGGTGGGGCCGCCTCCCGCATAAAGCCAGGAGTCGTTGTTGGCAGCCTTCTCCTCGGAGATATTGACCAGTCTAATCTGATAACTCTCGCGGATACCAGTCTCAAGGCAGTCCTTGAGCGTCATTATCTGGGCCGATGCGCCCATGCTGACAGTCAGGGCCAGTAAGGCCGATGTTATTCTGTATGCTTTCATTCCTTTTTCTTGCGTGTCTTACGGTCAGTTGATATGTAACTGTAGATAGAGGGTACAATATACATGGTAAAGAAGGTCGATATAAGCATTCCGCCAACTACCGCAGTACCCATTGCAATACGTCCGGCGCTGCCCTCTCCGTGTGCGAACATAAGCGGCAGCAGACCCAGCATGGTCGATGTGCTGGTCATAAGGATAGGTCTTAAACGCTGGATTGATGCGTCACGTATTGCTATGAACTTGTCAATACCGGCCTCCTGCTTCTGGTTGGCAAACTCCACAATCAGGATACCGTTCTTGGCCACAAGTCCTATAAGCATGATAATACCAATCTCACTGAAAATGTTCATTGTCTGCCCACCGCCGCGCAGGAATACAAGCGCGCCGAACACAGCCAGAGGTACGGTAATCATAACTATCAGAGGATCCTTGAAACTCTCAAACTGGGCAGCCAGAATCAGGTAGATAAGCAGCAGAGCCAGTCCGAACGCAAACAGCAGGCTGTTTGAACTCTCGCGGAAATCCTTGGACTCGCCGGTAAGTGCGGTGCGGAAGGTGTCGTCCAGAGTCTCCTTGGCAATCTTATCCATCTCGTCCAGCGCCTGTCCCAGAGTATAGCCTTTACCAAGTCCGGCCGATACGGTGGCCGATACAAAACGGTTATAACGGTACAGGCGGGGCGGGGCGATATCCTCCTTCAGGTCCACAAGGTTCTCCATTTGAATCATGCTGCCGTTTCCGCTGCGCATGTAGATTGACTTGAGCGCCTGGGTGGTGTTACGCTGCTGGCGGTTAATCTCACCTATAATGTCATACTGCTTTCCGTTCATGTACAGATAGCCCATACGTTGGCCGCTCAGTCCCCACTGAAGGGTCTGTGCAATATCGCGGGTGCTCACGCCCAGCAGGTTGGCTTTCTCACGGTTGATCGATATGCGGACCTCGGGCTTGGAGAATTTGAGGTCGGCATCGGCCATCTGGAAGGCGGGGTTATCATTCACCTTGGCCAGGAACTTGGGCAGCACATCCTGCAGTTTCTCAATGTTGGTGGCCTGCAGAACGTAACGTACAGGCATACCGCCTCGACCGCCTGCAAATGATGACTGCTGCTGTACGAACGCGCGGGCATCGGTCTCACGGCGTACGGCGGCGCTCAGCTGCTCGAATACCTCCATCTGAGTGTAGTTACGCTCGTTTATGTCCTTGAGGGTAATCTGTATGTTACCGCCACCACTGGATACTCGGGCGGTCACGAATTTGGCATCGGGCATGATTGAATCAACCACGTCGTTTATGCGCTCGGTGTAGTCACGCATGTACTCGTAGGTTACGCCCTCGGGGCCCTGGGTGCGGACGGTTACCTGTGATCGGTCCTCCATAGGCGCCATCTCGGACGGGGTCTTGGCCCACATCCAGACGGCGGCGCCAAGTGCTACTACCATAGTGACAATGGTGATCCAGCGGTTGCGCAGAATGAATTCCAGGCTCTTGCTGTAGTATTTGTTAAGGCCCTCAAAGAACGGCTCGGACCATGCGTAGAACGCGTTTTTCTTTTCGCGGCGCACCAGAATCTTGGTGGAGAGCATGGGGGTGAAGGTCAGGGCGGTGAATGTTGAAATCACCACGGCACCTGCAATCACGAACGCGAACTCGCGGAACAGTCGGCCCGTCTGACCTTGCATGAAGACGATGGGTACGAATACGCAAAGCAGTGTTATTGAGGTCGATATGATGGCGAACAGGATCTCGCGCGCGCCGTCAATGCCGGCCTGCATGGGAGTCATGCCTTTCTCTATGCGGTTGTAGATGTTCTCGGTCATAACGATGGCATCATCAACTACTAATCCGACCGAAAGAACCACAGCCAGCATGCTCAGCACGTTGATACTGAATCCCATCATGTACATTACAAAGAATGAGCCGATGATTGATACCGGGATAACCAGCACGGGGATAAGGGTAACGCGCCAGTCACGCAGGAACAGGAATATGATGAATATTACCAGTATGAATGCCTCGTAGAGGGTGGTCTTTACCTCGTTGATTGATGCGCGGATAAAACGGGTGTTGTCAAAGCCGTACTCGTAACCTACATCCTCGGGCAGGTCCTTCTCCATGAGTTTCATGCGCTCATAGACGGCGTTGGCAATGTTGATGTGGTTGGCACCGGGCTGGGGCGTTACTGCCACACCCACCATCGGGATGCCGTTCATCTTCATGTAACTCTTTATGTCGCGCGGGCTGAGTTCGGCCTGACCTACGTCGCTGAAACGTATCACTTTTGTGCCTTCATGCTTGATTACCAGGTCGTTGAACTCCTGGGTGGTGTGCATCTGGCCAAGGGTGCGGATCTCAAGCTCGGTGGTGTTACCCTCAATGGTACCTGAAGGCAGCTCCACGTTCTCCTTGTCAAGGGCGTTCTTTACGTCCATCGGGGTGATGCCGTAACCGGACATCTTTACGGGGTCCAGCCACAGGCGCATGCAGTAACGTTTTTCACCCCAGATCATTACGGAGCTTACGTCCTGGATGGTCTGCAGTTGCTCCTTTACCACAAGGTCGGCAATCTCGCTCAGTTCCAGAAGGGAGCGCTTATCGGAGTGCAGGGCCACCATGAGGATAGGCATTGCGTCGGCATCGGCCTTGGATACAGTGGGGGGATCGCAGTCGCGGGGGAGCATTCGCTGGGCGCGCGATACCTTGTCACGCACGTCGTTGGCGGCGGTCTCAAGGTCCACCGAGAGCTCAAACTCTACCGTGATGCGGCTGTTGCCGTACTGGCTGACCGATGACAGGGAGCGGATGCCGGGGATACCGTTGATCTGCTGCTCAAGCGGCTCGGTTATCTGATTCTCAATGACTTCGGCGTTGGCTCCGGGGTAGGAGGCCGATACCGATATGATGGGGTTGTCCACCGACGGGTATTCGCGCACACCCAGGCTGGTGTAACCCACAACGCCGAACAGGATGATTATGAGCACCAGCACTGTGGCCAGCACCGGGCGGCGTATGCTAAGTTCTGATATGTTCATGGGTGCGGCAGGTTATTTGAGTTCAACCCTCATTCCGGTACGCAGCTGCATGATGCCGCTGGTGATTACTGTGTCGCCAACTTTGAGGCCGCTCAGAACTTGTACTTGGGCATCGGTTCTTAATCCTTTGGTGATCTCGTGCGGGATGGCCTGACCGTTCTTGTACAGAAATACCTTGTCTATGCCCATCTCGGAGATGATTGCCTCGCTGGGTACTGCAAGGGTGTTCTTGAATGTGCGGGTATTGAGGCTGACGCTTACGTATCGGCCGGGAACAAGTTTGCCGTCCTTGTTGTCATAGATGGCGCGGACCAAATAGGTGCGGGTGCCCTGATCCACCTTTGAGTTGGTGGCGTAGACCTGGGCGTTGTGGATGTCGTCGCTGCCCTCAACCGTGAAGGTCAGCTTGGCTCCGTTCTGCAGCACTCCGGCGTAACGCTCGGGGATGGCGAACTCAACCTTGAGTTTCTCGGTGTTGGTCAGGGTGGCAATGCCTGTGCTGGGTGATGCGTAGGCACCTACGCTTACCTGACGCAGGCCGATGATTCCGTCAAACGGGGCCTTGAGCTCGGTCTGGTCCAGCTTGGCCTTGCATTCTTCTATATCGGCCTGGAGTTTGTTGAAGTTGGCTTCGGCCTCCTGGTAGGCCTCCTTACTTACGGCCTCCTTCTCGTAGAGTGCTTTCTGACGGGCCAGACGGTCCTCGGTTGACTGATACTGGGCCTCAAGTTTTTTTAGCTGGGCCTGCAGGGGGGCGTCGTTGATCTTGGCCAGCACCTGACCTTTCTTGACTTTGGTGCCCTCCTCAAAGAAGATGTCGGTGATCTTGCCCGATGTCTCGAACGACAGGTTCACCTCCTCGTTGGGGATGAGGCTTCCGCTTATGTTGATGCCGTCCACAAGCTCGGTGGGCTGCATGATTACGTGACTTACCGGCAATATCTGGCCGCCGCGTCCTATCGGCGCTCCGGCTGTGGGCATCGGCCCTGTGGGTATGTCCTTGTTGGTTTTTGGTTTCAGACTGTAAATTCCCCATATTGCCACGCCAATTGCAATGACGGCAATAAGCACCCATTTGGTTGTTTTGCTCATAAGAATAAGGTTTCTTTAATAGGAGGCAAAGTTACTATTTTTTAAAAATGACGCAAAGGGGTCGTTTCCCTTTGCGTCACTTTTCCAATTTTGACGCAAAGGGGTCGTTTCTCTTTGCGTCACTTTTTTCACTTTTTCTCCAGGACGAAAGTGTCCATGTTGATCTTGACGGTGAGAGCAGTCTTGGTCAGCGAAATGACAGTCCACTCGGAGTTGAACGAAGGACTTACAAGTGACTGGGGAGTCACATACCAGGGGGTCGACTCCATGGTTTCCTCATTATAGGCGTAATAGACATTCCCGCCAAGGGAGTAATCAGGATTCATCACCTGATAGTATGACGCAAATTGCTCAGTAGGAGTGAACGACAGTTTTTTATTGGCATAAGCCCAGGTGCCCTTCTCCTTGTTGCCCACGGTCTTAAGGCCCTGAACTTCATCTTTTGTGGTACCGGCTGTCAGGTAGGTATGCCAGTTTGTATAATTCTCTCCGTCAATCTGAAGGCGCCATTTCTGGGGATAACCCTGGCCGAAATCATGCTCTACGGCACCTTCCCAAGTGCCCTGCAGGTTGGCTGCGTTAATCTCAACAGTAACGTTCTTTTCGGGTTCGTCCTGCTCTTCTTTTTCATTTTTATCACAAGAGGCAATGGCCATCATCGCAAGTGCGGCCGATAAGAATAGAAATACTTTTTTCATAACTGATTGGTTTGGTTTATAAAAAAACGACGCAAAGGGGTCGTTTCGTTTTGCGTCACTTTATAGTTTTTCTGACAAGTTTGAGGAGTTTCTTGGAGGGAGCGGGGGCGTCCTTCAAGGGGATCAGATACCACTTAACCTCCCAGGTCAGGCTTTCGCCGGGCTGCAGGGTTTTGTATTCGCCCTGACTCTCAAGTTCGATGTAGGTCTTGCCCTGATTTACGTAGACCTGGATCTCGGCCTCATTGGGTGCGGGCTGATCGGGTGTGATGTCTGCGAACTTCTTGATCATGAGCAGATTACCTGCAGCGTATGCCAGCCAGCCCTTGCCGTCCGAGTTGATCTTGCGGTTCTGCGGAGCCTGCTCGAACGAGTACCATGATGCACCAGCCTCAGCCTTGAAAGGAATCAGGCCGGCGGGTGTGATGCCCTCAACCGGAGCGTCAAAGAATATGAGCGCGGTCTCATCGGCCACAACTCGGGAGATCTCCCACGGGGCGACCTGGCGGGCGGCGTCACCTTTGTTGATGATGGTGTACGCTACGCTTATGAATTTGCCCTTGGGGTCGGGGGTGTAGAGTTTCTGGATTTGGAAGGGGAGTTTGCGGGCGGTCTGGCTGGTCAGCAGCAGTGACTTTCCTTTAATTGCGGCACTTGTCTCATCAGTGTAAGCTGCTCTGTCAAACTCAGTTACGGGCGGCCAGTTCCACTCTTTCTGCGGGCTGGTCCAGAATGTGCTGCCGTACTGGTTGGCGGGGCGCAGTTGCGAGAGCATCTCCTGATCTCCGTATTTGTACGACAGGATTTTGCCGCCTTCCTTGGCGCTGACTGTCATTGTTACGTTGCCGGCTTTGATGGTAAAGCCTTCATCTGCTGTGCCTTGCACCGTCTGGGCCGATGCGTGGGCGGCCGCTATCACTGCGAGCAGAAGGAACGCACAAAGTTTGTAAGATTTCATAAGCATTTAATTGTTGATTCTGTTGCAAATATAACAAAAAATGACGCAAAGGGGTCGTTTCGTTTTGCGTCACTTTTTCAGAGAAGGTAGACGATGAGGCAGCAAATTGCGGCAACGGGCAGGAGTCCCAATCGCAGCCAGGCGGCAATGATACCCACCACCAGAGCAATCAGGCCGGGCCAGGGTGTGGGTGTGGCCGATATCATATCGGGAAAAGTCATGACAGCCAGCGTGACGTAAGGCACGTAGTAAAGGAAACTGCGCACAAAGCGGTTGCTTATCGGCCCCTTGATGAATACCATTGGCAGGACGCGTATCAGGTTGGTCGTAATGATGGCTAAAAGTATGTAAATCAGTATTCTATGCTGTTCCATGGTCATCGGACTTAATAGGTTTGAGCCATGCCGCTACGGCCGATATCACAACGGTCAGCACCACGGTACGCATGCCGCTGCTCCACTGGCTGATGACGGGCGCCACAGCGCAGATGCCGCTCAGAATGAAACTGGCGATGACGGCAAAAAGCACGTTGCGGTCTCTGCGGGCGGGAGGTATGAAAACGGCCAGGAACATGCCGTAGAGCGACATGCTGAGCGCAGTGACCATATGCTGCGGCAACAGGCTGCCCGCCGTAATGCCGATTGCGCACCCTGTGGCCCAGAAGAGGGTCGATATCAGCGCGGCGGCGTACATGTAGGACGGCGGCGTGTAGCCGGGGTGGGCGATGGAGATGCCGAACACCTCGTCGGTAATGCAGAAAGACATCAGGATGCGCTTGATCCAGGGCGTTCCGGGCGCGATTTTCTGCGAAAGGGCCGCGCTCATGAGCATGTATCGCAGGTTCACCACCAGGCACATGGCTATAATCTCGGCGAATGCGGCCTTGACCGCAATCAGCGAATATGTGCCGTATTCACCGGCCGATGCCCGCGTAAAGAAGCTGGAAAAAAAGCCCTGACCCGATGTCAGCCCGGCCTTTGCCGCGATAATGCCCAATGAGAACGATACCGCCAGATAGCCCAGGGCTATTGGGAATCCGTCCCTTAATCCGTGAATAATGTGTTGTGCCTTACCTCTCATTTTTTTGCAAAGTTACCAAAAGTGACGCAAAGGGGTCGTTTAACAATGCGTCACTTGACGCAAAGGGGTCGTTTCTCTTTGCGTCACTTTTAAAAAAATCGTCCGGTGCGTTTTTTGTAATCCAGGTATTCCTGGCCGAAATCAGTTTCGAGGCGATGCTCCTCGGAGCGAACCTGGAACATCATCAGGATGAACAGGATTGCAAATACCAACAGCGCCCACAAGTTCCATAGTGCAATCAGAATTCCTGCGTAGTAGAGGTAAGTGCCTGATAACATGGGATTTCGGCTATGCTTGTAGGGCCCATCGGTCATGAGATGCTTGGTGCGCGGATCGACCTCGTGCCCCATCGCGTCGAACGGATTACCGTCGCCCACACGCTTCATGTAAATGATGCTCCACACGCTCAACGCAAGCCCCGCCAGACAGAGGGCCGATGCACAAAGCATGCGTATCAAAGGAATGTCTGCAACTTGAGGCATACCTGCCGCCCACCACATCAGGGTGGGGATTCCGGCTATGAAAATCACGAATCCAAGTAAGTATCCTTTCATTTTTCAATTGAATCAAGCCATTGCTTAATCTCATACAGCGTCGCTCCGGCTGCATCGGCCAGTTTGCGTGCCAAAGATACTAAAAAAATGACGCAAAGGGGTCGTTTAACAATGCGTCACTTTATTGTATAGACCAGCTTGTATTTTTGAGTCCGGATCTCTGACTTTTTCCAGGCGCCGGTGCCATCGGAATTGCAGTCCAGGATATTGTTGTCGGCGGGCGAATATACAATGCTGTCCTGTCCGTATCGGTCGGTCAAAGTCTTGTAAGAGTGAATGTAGCCGGTGCTGTCGGCAAACTCGAACCATACCGTATCGGTCGGGAATGTCTTTACATGCATCGTCCATCGGTCCGTATCGGGAATCTCAAGTTCCTCACCATCAATGATTTGGTATGCTTTCTCAATGCTTGAACCCTTGTCAAGAATCACCTTTACGTCCTTGCCGCTTTCATTGCGGATAAACGAGAAATACTCCCGTTTTTCCAGCATTCCCAGCAGATTTCTCTCGCACGATTCGAGCCCCAGAAGGACAAGACACGCCAAAATACTTATGACAACACGTTTCTTCATAACCGCAAAGGTACAATCAATCGACTCGAATATTCAGGCCATCGTTAATATTGTAATCAAAATTCGTGGTGCCAAGTGAGATGTTTTTCTCTTTAGGGGTGAGGAAAACCATGCCCAGAACACCTATGGTGATGGTCTCGGCGGGCTCTCCGGCCTTGGCTACGCTAAAAAGACCGTAGTTCTTAACCACCAGATTCTTGTCAATAAAAATGTCCAGAAGCTGAACTCCCGCGGCCGATAATACCTTAACAAAAGGATTTTCGGTATCAATGTTTTCAGTGTTCAACTCGCTCTTGACCAACCCGGTCAATTGATCCCTGATCACTCTTTTGTGCTTCTCCTTACTTGGGCAGGTGATTACCAAAAGGGCCGAAACTGCAACCACTGCCACGATAATCTTAGTAATTCTTTTCATAAGACAAATGTTTCACAATAGACGCACATCCCCTTGAATTGTTAAAGTGACGCAAAGGGGTCGTTTAACAATGCGTCACTTGACGCAAAGAGAAACGACCCCTTTGCGTCGTTTTTGGCAAAACAGTACAAATGGGGGCAGGCCCCAATTGCACATTCACAACAATTTCTTCATCTCTTCCTCATCCGGAAGCAGTTGTTTCAACCTTTCCTGACTGGCTCTATATGTGGCAACCCCCATCGGACGTTGGTAATCTTGAAGGACATATTCCACAAAAGTCTTATCGGCATCCTTACACAATATAATCCCTAAAGGCGGGTTCTCACCTTCAATCCTTTCATCATCATCAAGAATGTGAAGATAGTGGGAAAGCTGCCCCAGATAACCGGGCTTGAAAGATCCTTTTTTTAGCTCAACCACAACGAGTGATCGCAGAATTCTATTAAAGAACAGCAAATCAATCCAATTGTCATGCCCAAGTTTGTCATAATGAACTTGGTTGCCGATATACGCGAACCCCTTCCCAAAAGTCATTATGAAGTTCCTGATATTGTGAACGATCTCATTTTCTATCACCCGTTCGTCAATATCCTCCTCACGTTGCCCTAATTGTTCAACGTTGATAAAGTCTAGCAGATATTCATCCTTAAACAATTGTATCGCTTTGAACGCTTGTTTGTTATCTGGAATAGCTGCGTTGAAATTGTTGGGCATCTTTCCTTGATTGTGGTATGCATCCTCTGCGATACGTTTTTGAAGTTCACTTACAGATAATTTTTCTTCATGGCATAGACGTATATAGAAAACTCTTTCTTCCAATGTTTCGGATCCTGAAAGAATTGCTATGTGATGAGTAAAACCTATACTAACAAAAGCAGCGATGGGTATATCTAAATGATTAATGCTCGCTGTAATGGTGTTTGAGCCCAATTTGGCAGTCGCGACTGCCGAATTTACACTTTTTCGCAATTCGCCAGTCGCGACTGGCGAATTTACACTTTTTTGCATTTCATCAGTTGCGACTGGAGAATTGGCATCCAAACATTTCCATTGCTCATAGAAAAGTCTCATATTTTTCAGATTACTAGAAGAGAAACCTTTCAGCCCAGGCATCTCAATTGACAACTGCTTACTAATAGTAGCAATAGCATCTTTACCCCAATACCCCTTTCTGGTATTATAGGATATATACCGGCCGATACCATAGTAAAGGGCAAGCTGCTCCTGATTAATACTGGCGAGAGCCTTTGACTGACTCTGCATAATAGCTGTCTTGATCTGATGGACAGCATCATTGTACTTAGGACTAAGAATGTCTTTCATTGTCATAACAAACAAGTATAGTTAGGTTAAACATGATATCTACACACAAAGGTATCAGACACTGCAAATGTAGCAAATAACACTATAGGATAGTTTCCATAACTGATTATCTTTGCACCATATGGAACCTATAACAAACAGAACCACCCCCGATCTCATAACCGCCCTAAACCCCGGTGAGATCTTTGTCTTTGGCAGCAACGCCCAGGGAATGCACGCCGGCGGAGCTGCCCGATTCGCCCTGGAGCACTTCGGGGCGGAGTGGGGCGTGGGCGAGGGCATGCA